>NZ_JACJOT010000002.1 GCF_014695715.1 Microcoleus sp. FACHB-68 | reverse complement strand
TGTTATTCCAAGTCTGTGGAGATGCTGAAGTGTTCACTGCGTTTACTGCTTCACTACTTAAAGTACCGAACAGTTCCCTTGCCAGCTTAGTTCATTACATTTTCAGCAACGCCCCCCTTGATGCCCTTGATGCCCTGGGTGATTCTGATGGTTATATCCCTGATGATTAGTCATCGGCTGTGCTGCAACAGTAGAGGCAGACGCTATCACAAAGCCGGCTGTTAGCATTGCCAATATCTGTTGTTTTGTATGCCTGGTTTTCCGAGTTGTCATATTCTTCTCCTCCATAAGAGTGGTCGTTCCATCCCTCAGCAGCCGTCATCTTTTGACACAGTTGCATTGTGTGATAAAGCGATATTTGTTTTGGTTTGAAGTTTTTAGTGGCCGGCAGCTCAAGGGACTATCACAAGCTGTTCATCCTGAAAGCCTTTCACCAAGTTAAGTCAGTGCTGATAGCTTTTATTCAGATTGATTATCTTCACGCCTAATTTACAAACTTGACAGCGCTGTCGGCTTGAATTTTATTAAAATCATAACCATCCGTAAACTAATAACAACGGTTGCAACACCGAGGTTTTATTGTTTGTGAAGAATTAACTATCAGCTATCAGCAAAATTTGAATAACTGATAGTTAAGGAAATTGAATGACTAAGCAGATGAATAATCAACGGCAGCAATTACTTCTTTGATTGCTTTATTAGATGCAAGAGTTTCCGCGCTTACCAATTTTGTTTTGTGTCTTTCATGTCCTTCATGTCCTTGATTATTTTGATGAGCTTGATGGCCTCCGTGTTCTGTATGTTCTCGCTGTCCTTCATGTTCCTGCTGGTTTTGCCCTTGATGGTTGGGTATAGGCTGCGCCGAGACAACTGATGCGAAGGTCATTACAAAGCCTGCGCTAAGCGCTGCAAAAATGCGTCGTTTTGAGTGCAGAGGTTTTTGAACTTTCATTTTTTTCTCCTCGTAAAAGAGTGAAGGGTGATTAACACTATGTTGCCAATACAGAAATATCAGCTAATTGATAATTGCTGATATTAGTTAACACTACTTAAGCTAAAATCGAAGTAACTACATAAGAGAATTCTGTTGCAAATCGAGTAGAAAATGATAAAGTCAAATGCACTTTTTGCCGCTTGATATCATTTACTTTTTTACTTTAAAATGTCTTGTTAGCTGGAGAGTCAAGGGGTAAGTCAAAAAAAATTTCGGTTTTTTTAAACACGTTTCTGCACCAAGAATTGTCAGTGCTTAAGGCTGACAAACACGAGAAGCAATCCTTAAAAGGCTAATAGCCTAAAACTAGCTGCAAAACTGGTTATTTCATGCTGATGTGGCCAGTGATCTGAGTAATCACTAGCTAACCTGAGTTCGGGTTAAGCAGTTTGGGGCAAAGCAAAGTCCAGAGTCAGAGACGGCTTGTTGGGCTGATGGCAATAAGCAATCAACCCAACAAGCCGATTTACCATGAAGTTAACCGAGCTGCAATGCTTGGAGTCGAGGTGACAGTGAGCAGTTGTGCATACTCATTAACCCCCAGATGCGGCTTAAACCCATAGAACCAATCTAGTGAGGTTTTGCCTGGTGCTGCCAGATGAGTAAACACGCGGTGGCCAGTAATGCGACGATTGTGACAAACCTTGAGCTTAGTGGCATTGATGAAACTGATTCCCCTGCAATCACCAGTACAGGCAGACTTGCTTGAGGTAGTAATCCTTGAAATTGCGCTAGCGCTGCGGGTGGAAGGCCACTAGAATCGTGATGATTTCACTGGGCAACAGACAACGAGCGCCTTGGCGTTTTTGTCCCCCCTTATCTTGCAAAGATTTTTGCCTCTGGGGTTCCAAGTGGCAGCACTAATTGTCGATGTCAGAGAAAAGTTCTTCTAAACTCGGCATGGCCGGCGCAGGCTGAATCATCTTTAACATATTTGAGCTTACACAGCTCCTCCTGTTCTTATCCCGAACTCAGGTTATTTAGGATTGGTAGATTATATTTAAAGCTATCTGCCGGCTCTTGGAGGTCAACATGACTACCACAGGAAGCCCGACACTCTGCCAATAAGTTTAGCGGATCACACTCAGCTACCTGACTTCGATAGCACCTGTGTGAAAAACTTTCAGGAACATCCGCAAAGTATTCTCCTCACAACTTGAATTCGGCCTGTTTTAGAACAGCTTCATCCTGACAGCCGGTATTGCATCGGTCAAGATTCTGGTATTTATTAGAAGATCACCGATCCACTAGAACGGGGTGCAGAAGCAACCGATTGGTTTTATTTGCCTGATGTGCCTCCAACCTTAGAAGGTAAAAGCCGGCGTTCTTATGTTTTGTGGCAAGAACATATTCCGCCGCTCATTGTTTTGGAATTTGTATCCGGAGATGGAACTGAAGAAGGCGATAAAACGCCCTATACTGGAAAATTTTGGATTCATGAAAAAGTCATTCGACCGGCTTTTTATGGAATCTATGAAGTCAAACTAGCGAGGGTGGAGTTGTTGATAGAAGACCACTATGAGCTAGTGCCGGCAAATCACCTAGGACATTACCCCATTCCTCGCCTTGGTGTAGAGTTAGGAATTTGGCAAGGATATTATCAAAATATGGAATTGCCTTGGCTACGCTAGTGGAATTCACAAGGCAATTTGTTGCTGACTGGTCAAGAACGAGCAGAACAGGCGGAAGCTTTGCTAAAACAGGAGCGTCAAAGATCAGAAAGCTTGGCGGCACGATTGAGAGAAATGAGCATAAATCCGGATGAAGGATTCGAGTTATTTTTTTACAATTTTAACTCCAGAGGCTCGCAAAAATCATTCACGCCTTGCTTGATTATATACATGAGAACCGGCGCAACTAATATCACGGGTAAAACCTGATTTTCTGTTAAATATTCAACAACAGCCACTAATTCTCCGTTTAACAAATT
Source organism: Microcoleus sp. FACHB-68 (assembly GCF_014695715.1). NCBI lineage: Bacteria > Bacillati > Cyanobacteriota > Cyanophyceae > Oscillatoriales > Microcoleaceae > Microcoleus > Microcoleus sp. FACHB-68. Next base: position 219,448 of record NZ_JACJOT010000002.1, on the reverse strand, counting down.
TTCTCTTACTGCTTGCTCACACAAAGCGGGACGATATCGCTTGGCAAACCCATCTAACCAAGTCGCACTGTCGGGTTGCTGTCCAACCTCAATCGCCAGTACAAGCGCGGCATCTTCCAAATCTCCATCACAATCTTCAATCACCTCAAGGGCTTTCAAGATATCAGGATAAGTAGCTAATTTAGAGCGGAAATGCGAGATTTCTTCCAGGGTAACTGAAGCCATAAAACAAGATCACATCCACTGAATTACGGTTAATTTTTAATAAATTCGCCCCAACAGAAAAGCGAATCTGCTTATAAATTCTAACAGTTTCCCTCGAATCTTAAATTGAAAATAGAAAGATGCCGGCACCAACCACAGTTAGATGCCGGCACACTTTAGCCAGAGAAAACACTGTTTTCTGTCCTAGGGGGCTGCTGGAGGGGGAGGTGCGGGGGCTGCTGAAGGAACGGGCGCGGGGGCGACTGAAGGAGCCGGCGCGGGATTTAACTGTTGTTGCCAGCTCTCTATCTGTCGCTGAGCCGCCGAAAAAGCCCCGGCATAGGAAGGGATCTTCTGGGCAATTTCAATCGCAGCGGGTAAGTCAGATGCTGCCCGTTCTCTCGCAATGGCCAAGATTTGCTGGCTCCATTGCTCGATTACCCCATCCGCCTCCGCCCGCAACAAGCTAGAATCAGAAACTTGATTCGCTGTGCGAATCGCAGACGCCAGAGTTTCTGGATTTCCCGAATTTGCGTAGCGATAGGCATCCTCGATATCTTGCTTCGCCCGAATTTCATCGCGCCAGGTTTTGATCACCTCTTGAGCAGTTTCATAAAGAGCGCGTCCTGGTTGAATTCTTTCTGCAGCCGCAATTGCCTCAGACAGCCGGCCCATATCTGCCATCTGTCGCGCTCGGTCGAGGTAGGGCTGATCTTCCTGCTGTTGCAGTTGCAATTTCCAATCTTGAATTTTGTTCTGAGCTTCCTGGTAAAGCGCCCGTCCGTTGCCAATCTTACGGGCTTCATTAATCGCCGCTTGCAGTGAGCCGGTGTTACCAGAGCGGGCCAATTGCATGGCCATTTCCAGGGCTGGCCGGTCTTCCTGAGTTTGTATCTGTCGATTCCACTCCTGAATTTTGTTCTGAGCTTCCTCGTAAAGCGCCCGTCCGTTGCCAATCATATTGGCCTGATTAATTGCCGCTTGCAGAGCGCTAATACTTCCCGATCTGGCTAACATCTCGGCCTTGTCTAAATAGGGCCGGTCTTCCTGAGTCTCTATTTGGCTTCTCCAGCGCTTGATTTCGCCTTGAGCTTCCTCCCAGCGCGGTTTAGAGCTGGAGACGAGCTGCGCTTGAGAGATGGCCTCTTTTAAGTCATTAATCACGCCACCTTTAGCCAGTGCACGCGCTCGCTCTAAATAGGCTAGACCTTCAAGGCTTTGCTGCCACTCGCTGATCAATCGTTGGGCTTTGCTATAAAGAGGGCGTTTGCGGTTGATCTTTTGGGCTGCGGTAATAGCCGATTCAATCGCTTCAACAGTGTCTGGCCAGGTTTGAGCTTCGGCCCTTGCTAGATCAATAAAGTCTTGAACTTCGTCCTTGAGATTCACACTCTCAGGAATTTGGCGCACGATAGAGATTGCCCCTTGCAAATCCCGGTTTTCTAAGGTGTCCTCAGCCAAATCCATGAGCTTGCTGCTGAATTTTCTAAGGGCGTCCTGAGCTTCCCGATAAACATGACTTTTTGGCTCGATGGACTGTGCAAGTTTAATCGCCTGTAGCAAGTTCTCTAACCCGCCTTGCTCGGCGCTGTTGTAAGCTTTGCCGAGCTTATTGCCATCTTCTCGCGCCGACTTCATCAGGATCGTCAGTTCTTCATACTTGGTCGTTGCCCAGTAGTTATTGCCCACATCCAGCAGCCGTACAGCTTCCCGAAATGCCTGTGGCCAGTTTTGCTTACGCAGTTCGGCTTCAGCTTTTTTATAAATTTCTTCGGCTTCGGCCCAAGTAGCCTTCCAGCGATCAATCCGCTCCTCTACTAATCGGTAGGCCGGCACATTTGAAGGAACTTTGCGGGCCATTTCGATGGCTTCATCCAGCTTGCCGGCTTGGAAGGTGTTGTCACACAAATCCAGGATCTGCTGCGACCACTGTTCGATGTTGCGGTTGATGTCCTGGCGCATGGGGTGATCGTTTGGCAGGTCATTGACTAGCTCGATCGCCCCTAGCAAGTCCTCGACAGTTTCCTTATTCGCTGCCAGTTGAGCGCAATAAATGCGTAAGCTCGCCGAAGCAGTTGGCCAAAATATAGCTGGGCAGTTGGGGAGGGCCGGCAGCCGCAACAACAGGGCTATGGCCATAAATCCACTTCCCCCAAACACGATCGCTGCTGTTATCCACCAAAACAGCCAGCTATTTAGCAGATTTTGCAGCCCCTGGGGAGGCTTTAAAGAATTTTTCAAGCTGTTTCGTGAGCGCCTCGACCGGCGCGTCTGAGAATCCGCTTTAGCCCCTAATCCTTTGGGTTGTAGGGGTGCTGAGCGCACACCATTACTCGCCTCCCATTCTGGAGTGGGCTGAGGCACCGGCTCCCCGGCGCTCGTGCTAGGTAAAGCTGGAAACACACGAAATTTGCTGTCCTCAACTGGCTTTGAAGACCTAGCGACACGCCGCCGGTCTCGACCTTTGCGATCTCTAGTCATATCCCACACCAACAGTAAAGCAGCGGTCTTGGCTCCTGCAAACAAGCAGTCGTTGCTATCGTATCTCTCAACTCACCAAAAGCCAAATTTTATTTCAAATAACAGTGTCTGAGTGAAGGGTGAAGCAGCCTAGGTGGAATTAAAGTTTGCCCGCCAAAGGTTGAAGAATCAAGGGTGAAAGTCTTTTCTCTTCTCTTTTTTATCGGCGTGCAATCGTAAACCGCCCAGACTCTTCAATTTCTTCTGCCCAATTGGCACGTTGCTTTTGATTCGTTTTTGCCCTACTTGAAAATTAGGAGCCGGCTTTGAGGTCGCCAATCAGCTGGGCTAGTTCGTCACGACTCGCTTGGTAAACTTCACCACAGAAATGGCAAGTTGCTTCAGCGCCATCATCCTTTTCTATCATGTCTAGCAGCTCGGCTTCACCCAACATTTTCAGCGCTCCCAGAAAGCGATCCGGAGAACAGCTACAGTGAAACCGCACCATTTGAATTTCTGGCAGAATTTGCAGTCCCATGTCTCCTAACAATTGCTCAAAAATTTCTGGCAGTGTATTACCGGCTTGCAAAAGGGGGGTAAATCCTGACAGGGATGCGATGCGAGATTCCAAGGTTTGAACAAGTGCTTCGTCTGATGCAGCCTTCGGCAGCACTTGCAATAAGATCCCTCCCGATGCGGTAACGCCCTGTGCCCCGACAAATACCCCGACCACTAAGGCAGAAGGCGTTTGTTCGGAAGTCATCAGGTAATGAGCCACATCCTCTCCGATTTCACCAGAAACGAGTTCGACGGTACTGGAGTAAGGGTAGCCATATCCTACATCACGAACGACGTAGAGGTAACCGTCGCTGCCCACAGCCCCACCCACATCGAGCTTACCCTGGCTATTGGGGGGCAGTTCAACTTCAGGATTATCGACGTAACCACGCACTGTGCCATCTAAGCCGGCATCTACAAGAATCCCACCCAACGGCCCACTGCCGATGATGCGAATATTCACTCTGGATTCGGCACGTTTCATGTTGGAGGCGAGCAAAAGCCCAGATGACATTGTCCTGCCTAAGGCAGCTGTGGCAACGTAGGAAAGTTTGTGTCGCTGCCTTGCTTCTTCTACAAGGCGGGTGGTGATCGCCCCAACTGCCCGAATACCGCCCTCCGCTGCTGTTGCTCGAATTAACTGATCAGCCATGAGAAATCCTAACGTTTCTTAACAATTCCCGCTTTCTTTATTTTAGATGTTGGTTTGATGGGAGGTGAGGGGAGACGGAACGGTAATAAGTGAAACGTGAAAATTAGAAATTTTAGGGATTTTTCCCAATAAAAATAGGATTTTTTACGAAGGAAAGTTTTGGCCGGTATGGAAAGCCGGCAATCCTGGCAAATATGAATATCAGCGGCTCTCAATTGGCTGAAACACTAGGGAAGTTAGAAAGACTTCGGAGTAAGTCCTCCAAACCCGCTCCAAATGGGGTGATCTGCTAAGCGTCAATACCTCAAGGGCAATCGTGAATGAGTCATTGCCCCACGCTGCGCTATCAGCGCGGAGAGTGTCAAACTGAAGGAAGGATGACTCTAAAAAGCGCAAATTCTTTATGCTAGGGACTTTTCAACAAACCCACTTGCGAATTGAGGTGGACGCACCGGCATCGACGATTGGGGATAGTCTGCTCCGTCCTGCTTTGCTACAGCAGTGGTTGTGGCCCCAACGTTTTACCCCAGGACTGCCCGAACAGTTTCATTCTGGTTTGACGTTTACCAGTTCGATAGGGCCGGTGGTGATTCAACACCTGGTAGATGTTGCGGAACCTAACTGTCTGCGTCTGTTATTAAGTCAGGGAATTGACGGATTTCACGAGTGGTACTGGGGGGATGGTTGGGTGCAGTCCCGTCTCGAAGGCGTCTCTTTACTGCCACTCAATTTAGGCCAAACTTTCAACTTGATCCGTTTGCGGGAATTTCTAGCAGCCCAAGGGAAAAGCGTTTCATCATTTTCTTAACGCCCACCGGCTATTTGGTTGTGACTCAGACAAGTTATGTGCAGTCAGCTTGTCTGTGGCCACCTCCAAATTTGCTTAGCCTGTTCCGCTCACAGATTCACGCTGGAGCCTGATTGCTTGTATTGCTGCATTTGATGCTCAACCGTCAGCACTGGGCAGGATTGGCTAAAGGCGCGATGATGACGGCTGGGCTGAGATAGCTTAGGAGTCATTGGACGCTGATTTTCGCCCTTTTTTGCTCCGGCTGCTTTGAGAAGTTTTTTTGCTTTTAGTGGTTTTGGTGGTTTTTTTGCCTTTAGTGGTTTGAGTGCCGGTTTTGCTTTTTGTTGTCTTAGAGGCTGTTGTTTTAGGTTCTACTACACCGGCATCTGGTGATGTCGGCTCAGATGAGATCGCCAGGTTAGGGATAATTTCAGGAGATAGCACTTGCTCGTCGGTTGGCTGTTGTGCCGGCTCATCTACTTGAGCAACCTGCACTTCTGGTTCTGGTTGTGGCGCAACTGCTGCTTCTGGGACTATTTCAGATTCAGTTGTTACACGGGCATCAACCTCTAGCAGTTCCTCGTGTTGAGCAGCCGGCTCATCTACGATTTCTGCCACTGCCTCTGCTTCTGGGGTTGTTTCAGATTCAGCCGTTACACTGGCATCAACCTCTGGCAGTTCCTCATGTTTCGCTGCCGGCTCATCTGCAATGTCTGCCACTGCCTCTGGTTCTGGGGTTGTTTCAGATTCAGTCGTTATACTGGCATCAACCTCTGGCAGTTCCTCATGTTTCGCTGCCGGCTCATCTACGATTTCTGCAACTGCCTCTGCTTCTGGGGTTGTTTCAGATTCAGTCGTTACACTAACATCAACCTCTGGCAGTTCCTCATGTTGAGCTGCCGGCTCATTTACGATTTCTGCAACTGCCTCTGGTTCTGGGGTTGTTTCAGATTCAGCCGTTACACTGGCATCAACCTCTGGCAGTTCCTCATGTTGAGCTGCCGGCTCATCGACGATTTCTGCAACTTCCTCTGGTTCTGGGGTTGTTTCAGATTCAGCCGTTACACTAACATCAACCTCTGGCACTTCCTCGTGTTGAGCAGCCGGCTCATCTACGATTTCTGCAACTGCCTCTGGTTCTGGGGTTGTTTCAGATTCAGTCGTTACACTGGCATCAACCTCTGGCAGTTCCTCGTGTTGAGCTGCCGGCTCATCTACGATTTCTGCAACTGCCTCTGGTTCTGGGGTTGTTTCAGATTCAGTCGTTACACTGGCATCAACCTCTGGCAGTTCCTCGTGTTGAGCTGCCGGCTCATCTACGATTTCTGCAACTGCCTCTGGTTCTGGGGTTGTTTCAGATTCAGTCGTTACACTGGCATCAACCTCTGGCAGTTCCTCGTGTTGAGCTGCCGGCTCATCTACGATTTCTGCAACTGCCTCTGGTTCTGGGGTTGTTTCAGATTCAGTTGTTACACTGGCATCAACCTCTGGCAGTTCCTCGTGTTGAGCTGCCGGCTCATCTGCAATGTCTGCCACTGCCTCTAGTTCCGCAGTTGCCTCTGATGTTGGTGCCGGTGCCTCCAGATGTTCAGCGGGGGCTTCTGCGAGACTGCTGGGTGCCTCTGCTACCATTGGTTGAGCGGAATATGCAGCCGGCTCAACGACTTGAAGAGATGATTCGAGTTTGACACTGGCAATATGGCCCCCCATGCGGCTGATTCGCTGGATGGTCTGAGACAGCCGGCTATAAGGAACTTTTAGCGTATAGTGGCTGGTTCGCATCAAGTCGTGATCCGCGCCTCCCTTCACCTCTATAAACACAACGCGGTTGTTATAGTCACTTAAAGCCGAAATCCCTGTGGTTGTCGTACCCAACATATAAAAATACCTCGAATTCAGCAATTAAAAGAGCAAGACTTTAACCCACCCTCTGCAACCCAACCCTGTTTAGAATTTAGTTTTCAAAACCCCTTCACCTCTATGATCACGGTGCGGTTGTCGCAGCCTCTCGTGCTGATCATGCCGGTTGTTGTTATACCCAACATGAAAAAGCACCTCGAAGAAACAGATAAACAGAGAGTAGAGTTTGTGCTTTTAACACCCGATGTCGCTTTTGTCCAGAATTTTAAATTTTGTAGAGACGGGTTTACCGGCTGTTTGGATTTCTTCACCGGCATTTTGATTAAACCCACTCATACAGAGTTTTGAATTCAGTAGAGCGACATCCATAAAATCCACTAAAAGCTTAACCCTCTAGCCGCCTTGTAATAGGGAGCAAGAAGAGTTTTTCATCAGGTCTGGGTTAAGGTAGGGATCTAATATTTTACGTTTAATTTGACCTGCTATTACTCCAGCCTTTGATAGATTTTACTGAAAATCACGGAAGTCCGAATTCAACGGCTGAAGCTGCTTTTACCATCTGGGTTTCTCCTAATTTATTTAATGGCTAAAAACCTTGTCAAACAAAATGTTTGTCTAAAGTTGCCTAATTTAAAGGTAGTTAGGATAGCATGATTTCTGATTTTTCAGAAGGCAACCTTAGGAATTATTGTTACATCACTACTTTGACAAGGGGAGTGTGTTGAAAGAAGCCCCCGCTGAATTAAGAAGCCGGTTCAAAAGTCATTAAAATTATCTCCTGGGTAGAAACAAACTCAACTCAGAAATATATTTGAAAAATGTAAATAAACTTAACAAAATTTCTCGTCGGTCGGCTCTAGCCGGTTAAAGAAGCTCTAGCTTGCATGAGTTAGATTCTTTGAGTTTTTTTACATCTTTGCAAATTATTTATACAATGCTGCACTAACGGGAATCATGAAGAATTGTAAATTTTAATCAGACTGGTCGGTAAAAACTTGCCATCTTCTCAGAATCCTAGGCGTAACCAGTGCCGGCGCAAACAGCGAAAGCGCACCTCAAAGGCATCCCCTGGGATGCCTTTGAGGTGCGATAACCACTCGGTGTTAGACAGCTTTCTGTTCGACGCCAAAGCCAACTAAGACAACGTTTTCCAAAGGCTTGCCTTCTGGGGGTCGTTGATAGTTGACAATCTTACGGATTCTCAACTCAGGGTTGACTAGGGTAATCGAATCGACGGAGACGACACGAGTGTAGTGAGTTGTCATTAACAGCTCTTGGGTTTTGGTATCGAAGCGAAAATGAGCCACGATGGGTTTGGCTTCTTCGTAAGCTCTATCCCGCAGGTAATCTCCTTCTAAAATCGGCGAATCGCTATCGGTGGGCACAAATAGCATATTCAGCTGTTGAGAGACTTGTTCACCTTTCTGGGAAATAGTCTGAAAAGCTAGATGGTATCCCGGTAGTTGGGCTAAGTTTGAAGGCGGTGTGCGCCCGTTATCTGCAAGCACCTTGACTTTGAGATCGAAACCTAGGGGTTGGATGGTAAATTCGGTGCGTGAGCGCTCTACTTCCTGGTGAGTCAAGTAATGGTAGGTGCGTTCTGTCTTCCAGTTGCCAACGCAACAGTCAAAAAAATGTTGAAACTTATGTAGAGACATGAATTTTTATCCTTTGTCAGCTGTCAGTTGCTCCTGACCTTTGATTTTTCTTGAGTGCCGGACACCAGCATAAATACTTATGAAGGCCACCAAAATCAATTCAATGATGAAGTGATCGCTGTCGGCTTGTCAGTCCTTTGGTTCAGGTTTGCAAAGATTCTGACAACAGTATTACCTGATTCCTCGCCGGTCGCAGAGCGGGTGTGTCTGGGAGACAAGTTTTTTGAAGCTTCATGCATTTAACTTGCTTGTCTAGAATTTTAAATTCAAGCAAAAGATTCTTTTAAATCATCATTCAGAAAATACTTTTATAAAGAACAAATATAAATTAGATGCAATCTTATAAACTTGTAGATCTGTTAATACAGCCCAGATTGGGGAAATGCTGGTATCAAGACGGTCTGTTATCTCGCCCTTGTTTAACGTTGGCCGGCAAGTTAGGGCCGGCAAAAAATTCTACAGTGATCCCCAACCTTGGTAGCATCAAAAACATCCGTGTAAGCAGCAGCCAGATTGAGAATGCTCTGTCATGAGCTGCCACCGGCTTTCATATCTACAAACGAGAACTTAGATTTGGCTCCGGTGAAGCTGCGCTGGAACGTTTGCCGAAAGCTGAATGTTCTCCAGGGGAGAGGTGTCGCGAACGTGATAGAACTCGAATGTTTACCCTATGGGGTTGGTCATGCAGATGAAGGGGTGTGCTTGCTGGTGCGGATGGGTCCATACCGCATCTTACTCGACTGTGGATTAGAAGATATCTCATCTTTGGTGTCGGAGCGCAACCTGCCGCTACCGGCAGATTTAGTGCTGTGTACACACGCCCATCCCGATCATGCCAGGGGTTTGCTTGCACTCCACCAGGCATACCCAAAGTTGCCAATTTACGGTACAGAGGTAACTACTCAGCTGTTGCCGCTAAATTGGCCAGATGTGGAGCCGGCAGAAAAACTATTCTTCTGTCAGGCGCTGCCTTGGCGATCGCCGGTCGAGTTTCGCAGTGGACTGGGTGCTCAACTCTACCCTGCCGGCCATTTGCCCGGAGGCGCAGCGATTTTGCTCACCTACACCGCGCCGCACCGAACTTACTCATTGCTGTATACCGGCGACTGTTTCTTATCCAATTCGCGGTTAGTGGACGGGTTGCCTTTAGAGGAATTACGGGGATTAGGGCCGGATGTGCTGATTTTAGAAGGCAGTTACGGCACAGCTCGCTATCCTCACCGGCGCAACCAAGAAAACCAGCTGGCGGAGCGAATCAATCAGGCGATTGCCCAGCGCCGGTGCGTCCTGCTGCCGACATCGGCACTGGGTTTAGGGCAAGAAATGCTGATGCTGCTGCGGAGTCACCATCACTTCACAGGGCGCGATATGGATATTTGGGTGGATGGTGCGGTGGCCACCGGCTGTGATGCGTATTTGGAGCTTTTGCCCCAGTTACCCACATCGGTACAAAATTTTGCCCGACACCAACCTTTGTTTTGGGATGAGCGGGTGCGTCCGCGTGTGCGCCGGCTCAGTCCAGAACAGCGCAATTCCATCGGCAAGTCTCCCTGTATCGTAATTACCGACGATACTGCTGATTTGAGCGAGTTCTGCCAACCAGACACTGGCCCTTGGTTGGTCTTAATGCCCGAACATCCGGGTCAGCCACTTGTTAACCATCAACCGCTGACTCTGCACGCCCAGCCCCCAACCTCGATTACGGTTGAAACTTATTTATTGGCTCAGCACTGTGATGGCCCTGCTACGACGCAGCTGATCCATAATTTGCGCCCCCAGCACGTCATTTTTGTACATGGATCTCCAAATTACTTGGCTGATCTGACAAATTTGGATGAGTTGCGTAACCGCTACCAGTTGCATTTGCCCGCTGCCGGCACGCTGGTGGAACTTCCCATTGGGGAGACGTTTATGCAGCCAGAGGTGGCAGATACGCACTATGAAGGGGAGCTGACGGAACAAGGGACGGTGGTGACGATTACCTTCCCGGAGGCAATCGCCGCCGATCCGCGCTGGCCGCATTTTGCGGATACGGGTTTGGTGGAGGCCCGCTGGCAGGGGGAGGAATTGGTTTTGCGGGGTCTGTCACAGCGGGAATTGCTGAGTCAGGCTAGCGAACGCGATGTGCCGGTTGATATTGAGTGCTGTGGCAACTGCCGGCACTACCGGGGACAGCGCTGTTGGAACCAAGCTTCACCCCTTTTTGGGTTCAAGGTGACGAGCGATGGCTATTGTCCGGTTTTTGAGCCGGTTCAATCGCCCCCACCGGCACAAGCTGAGCATGACGATGACGAATAGTTATTTAATTTTCTTTTAAACGCTCGCTTAATCAAAAAAATTTAATAAACGATTGAGATTCAACTAGGTCGCTGCTGGTTAACGATGGCGATTTTTGATTAACAATATCTAATTAAACGGATTTCATATTATTTTACCGTCCTGGCAATTCGACGAACCCCATAAAAGCGCAACGGTTCCAGTTCGACGCCGGTAGTCTCCCACGTCAATCTGAAACTGTTTTGCAAGCAGGAAAAAAAGAAGAGGATTCAGAGGCGAGGGCGAGTCCTGCTTTCACCATTCACCGTTTCCCCTTCTCGGCTTTTTAGTCTTGATTGGAGTCTGAAGGATTGCGAATTTGTTCGGCTTCCGGACAATCGTCGGAAACTAGGGGTTCAACGTTGCCGCGCGGGACTGAAGCTAGTTTCTGGGTAATCGCACCAATGCTTTCTAAGCGAACCATCTCTTCCCATGAACATACTTCGTCTTCTTCGTCGGTTTCATAGCGCATCGTTACCAAATCCCCTTCAATGTCAAGGATACGAGCGCGTTCAATCCAACGTTGCTGGTCCCGCAAGAAAACACAGACTTCACGACCATCACAACAGAGTTGATAAATCTTGCGGTTTAGCATAGGTGACTTCTCCTGAGGAGGTAACTTTTCAAATGCTTTGTGAATCATTCTCAGACCTGATGGGGGTTGATGCGAGTCTCTTACCCCATTCAAAAGTGACTGATCAGTCTCGCGTACAGGGTTCAGAGGGATTCAGTCATCAACTGCCTCTTGTTTCAATTTTCATTGCCTCCGAACTCTGCTTATTTTTCTCTCTTGCTCTGACAGTTTAGCTTGAGAAGGGCTAAATATCGACCGACTGCGTCCACTATAACAGGCAAGGGTTCGGCTAGATTTTCGGGCTGGTTCACGTTTGTTCAAAAGTTATATCTATGCGCTCATTGTACTCTGTCGGCACAACAACTCGCAGGATTTTAGAGAATCTCCACTGGGATGCTTGTAACAGCGGCAGGGGAGATGATCGCCACAGGTTTGGGATTATGTGTCAAGAGGTGATTTACTGAAGTCTCTTTCGTGTTGTCAACGAGCCGACGCATCTATTTTGCTTGCTCTCAGGGTTTTTAAACGGTCAATGAATTCCCAATAATCCACCTGTATCTGAGTCAAGCAAGCGGTTGGCAACCTTATGTAGGACGATGCAGAAGCTATACAATTGCTATTCAAAACATCTTTGGTAACAGCCGGTAACAATGTGAAAAAGTGAATTTATCACCGTGTTTATTCGCTCAGCCTCAGCTTTAGCATTGGCTTTACACTCTTGCATCAAATCGCAAGCTTACCGATATCTTTACTTGATTCTGTCAATCTTTACACTAACTTCACAGCTAATAACTCTACCTATTAATATTTTACACCACTTTTTGAAATTGAGATTCAGCGAAGCGTGAAGGGAGAACAGTTGTTAATGTCTCCTTTCACGCTTTACCCTTTGGAACAAAACGAGCGCCAATCGTCCAGGGATGAAGCATATCATCGCTTTACTTAAGGTAGCCGATGATACGTTTGGAAAAAAAATAAAGATGAGTTTGGTTAAGAAGGAGATGAAGTTAGCAGGGATTTTGAAGCCGATTCACCGGCTTTTCGCAGTTGTCGCGTCAATTGCAGACTTAACAGGGATATAACACTCAACTGACCGAGAAAGGCTAGAAAAACGGACATGGCAGATGCGTATTTTAAAGCCGGCCAAGCGCCGGTTGTAAGCAGCCACGCAATGCTGTTCACTTTAGGGTCAATTGGCAGCAGGATTAAAAGAAGTGGGGGTGCTAAAATGGCAAGCGCGACAGCATTAAACGCGAGCATTGCCCGTTTTTTAGTTTTTAACAACAGCATGAGTTGGGCGATTAGCGAATATATCAAGATTAAACTTAAGCTCAGAACAAAACTTGTAATCGCCCGGAATTTGCCGGTATCAGCCGGCCACATCAGAATCCAAGGTAAATAAATAGCAGCCGTAATCGCTAAGTTGATGCCAATTGCCACAACTGCCGGACTTTTTTCCCCCCAAATCAAATCTTGCCATACAGAAGGCGTCTGGAGCCTGAAGTTAGAATTCAAAACTTCTTCTGGAGTCTGACTTCTCACGTCTGTATTCTGCTTGTGCCGGTAGCGAGACCAATCTTGCAAAGCCTGCCGGTGGGGTGATAAAGCCGCGATTAAAAATAGAAACCATTTAGCAGATAAAAGCTGAAAAGAAAGCTGAAAGAAACACCGGCACCAATAGCAGACACTAAATGCAATGGGATAGCTAAAGCAACGCCTAAATAGATTAAAGCCGGCACCCCTAACATTTTGCCGATTAAAATACTTTCGCTTGACTGAGGGCTTAGGCGAATAAAATTGAGCGTACCCCGGCGTTCTTCTTTTGCCATGTCAGCAATGAGCACCCCTACTCCACAAACTAGCAAGATTAACGGTAAAATCCAACTTACAACTAGGAATATCTGTACCCACCATTCTTGGCAGTTGATGATGCAGTTGCTCCCAATTTTTCCAACGCCAATAGCATGACAAACCTGATAAGAGCTGTATTTGTCTTTTTCGCCAGGAAGCAGGATATATAAAAACAGCACCAAGGTTCCTTGAAAAATGAGAGAGGCAGCAATGGTGGTTGCTAAATTTCGCGGTTTAAATTTGCCTTTTAGTTCACGAAACAATTGCGAGTTCCAGTCACTCACCCGATTAATTAAAGCTAAAGTCATGGTAGTTTTCCTGAATAAAAAAATAGGGTGGGATGATTGTTTCCCACCCCTCAGACAAGTGATCGATAATTGACTTCTAATTTTTTCCTGCTAGCAGCGCTTTTGAGGCAGATTCACCGGCTTTGCGAAGTTGCTTAGTCAGTTGCCAATTTAATAAGCCCAAGCAAGTCCACTGAACCAAAAGCACTTGAAAAACAAGCGTTTCGGATGCATATTTAACTGCACCCCACGAAAAAGCTGTTAGCAACCACAAACTTCCGCCATGCGATCCGGGATTCACAGATAGCACGCTTAAAATGAACGGCGGCAAGAAAATTGCGCTGCCGGCTACGCCTGCCGCCCAAAGTGCCCGCTTCGGAGTTTTCATCAACAGCATGAGTTGAAAAATAGAAGCACAGATAATGATGAAACTCAGCGTCAATGCAACACTTGAAAGGGCTTCCATTTTGTGTTCAGAACCTACAGACCAAAGCAGAATCCAGCAAACAACTGGTGTGGCGGTGATCAGTAAATTAATTGTGATTGCCACAACTGACGGACTCTTTTCGCCCCAAATTAAACCTTGCAAACCTGAATGATTAATTTTGCCTTCCCCTTTCTGCTTCAGATCTTTGAAGTAACGCGCCCAATCTTGCAAAGTTTGTCGCTGAGGTGATAAAGCTGCAATCAGACAAATAAACAGCAGTCCCATCAACATGAGCAGAGCATGGAGATTAGAGACAAACTGTGAGGATAGCCATTGTCTGGGAGGTTGCAGGGCAAAACCTAAAGTCATAAGGGTAAAGCAAGCTGTTACCAAATAACTCTGTTTTTTGCTGAGCAGGGTAGCTTGATCAGAGCGAAACCGTCGGCTTAGAGATTGCCCGATCCAGTAAGTCCATAAACCGTAATTGAGCAGTAAGAAAATCCCCATGCCGGCACCCGTTGCGCCCACAGGTAAGTAAAACCATTCCAACTTTTGAATCGGCCCGTGAGAGAAGGGAAGATTTAAATAAGTTGAACCCGTCCGATCCAGGAGATAGGGCAGTATAAAAGAGGGATTAAACAGATTCAGCCAATCAAACGGACTCTGCTCTATCTGTCTGTGGTTAAATACCATTAAGAAGATTAAAATTGTGCCGGCACCCAACCAAGACTGAAACCCGCCTAGCCAAGCGCTACCCAAACCAAACAGCAGTGCGGCGCTGTAGAAAAAGGCACAGCTAGCCATTACAACTGCGTAGAAGCTGAATATTTCGCCGGCAGGAATACTTGCAGAAAGCCCAGCCCATACGTGGAACGGAAGGGCTACAAGTGCAGCAAGATAAAGTAAAACCGGCACGCCCAACATTTTGCCAATCAATACGCTTCGAGAAGATTGGGGGCTAAGACGGATAAAGTTGAGAGTGCCGCGACGGTCTTCTTTTGCTAGGTCATCAATCAGCATATATGCGCCGACCCCTAACAGGATGAAGGACGCAAACAAACTCAAACAAACGAATATGCCGGGCCATTGATCTACCCACCACTGCTGGAAGTTAATCTGATCTATTGGGCATTTATCGTTTATTAGTTGTTGCAGTTCTTTGAATCTTGCTTGCAATTCCTGTGTTTTTTCCGGGCTGAGTTTGGGTTGAACCTGAGTATAAGGTGAAATTTGGTTTTGGACTTGGTAATACTCTTTTTGATAAAGTTGATAAGTTGGCTGTAGCCGGCAGTATTTTTCAACAGCCTGATAGGTTTCCGTCGGAATCTGCCTTGCAAAAGACATAAAAACAAGGAGCTGGCCAACTAAGGACATGGCTACGGCTATCAAAATATTGCGAGGTTTAAGCCGGCCTTTGAGTTCTCGAAATATCTGGGGGTTTCCCTCACTTAGCCAGTTTAACTGGTTAATTATCATGATCAATTTCTCCAAATATAGCTATTAGATGAGCGGAGATTGAGACACGAAAGCTTCAGATTATTTTTTAGAAAATCTAAGCTTTAAAATTATTAAGACGCTTGTTGATGCCCCATCTTGAGGAAAATTGTTTCTAAGTCTTCTTGGGTACAGTGAAATTCTGAAAGCGGAACACCGGCTTCCACAAGGGATCTCAGTAAGGTGGCGCTTTCTTCGGGATTTCCTGAAAAATGAACCCGCAAATTTGTTGTGCCGGTAACAACTTCCCACCCTTCAACTTTAGGGTGATTTTTCAGTTCAGCCTGTAAACTATCTAAATTACCCAAAGTTGACATCAAAATTTGTTGCCGGCTGAGACGCTTGTACAGTTCTTCTAGCGATGCACTTTCCACCAAGTAACCCAATTCCATGATGCCTACTGAGGTACAAAGTTCCGCCAAATCGCTCAGAACATGAGATGAAATTACAATTGTCATCCCCGCTTCCCGCAACGTCTTAATAATTTCACGAAACTGCATCCGTGCGAGCGGATCTAAACCAGAAACCGGCTCATCGAGTAACAACAAAATCGGTTCATGAATAATCGTTCTCGCAAGGCTGAGGCGCTGTTTCATCCCCCTGGAAAGCGTCGATATCTGGCTGTTGCGCTTATTCGTTAACTGCGCCAGTTCCAACACTTCATAAAGGCGCTGACTGCGATGGGGTTCTTTGAGGTGATAAAGCCGCGCAAAATAGTCGAGATAGTCCCAGACAACCAAATCGTCATAAAGCGGAAAATCATCTGGTAAATATCCCAGCCGGCGCTTCAGATTAGAGTTACTACGATCCCTGATTAAACGTTCGCCACTGAGATAAATTTCGCCGGTGGTTGGTTCTTCTGCGGTTGCCAGCATCCGAATCAGCGTGGTTTTTCCCGCACCATTCGGGCCAATCAATCCGTAAACTTCACCCGTTGCGACTTGTAGATCCACATCGTTGACAGCAATGTGCCGGTCAAATTGCTTAGTCAGTCCGCGCGTATCAATTGCGAGTTCTTTTGCCATAGCTGCAGAGGTTTGGACAGTTGAGATGGCTTGGTTTTGCCTAGCCTAGCCTCTACCTACAGCATTCGTCAGTAGGTTTACGGAAATTGTAACGACGCCTCCAGATTCTGTATTCTGTGCCTTCATCTGTCCCCTTCTATTCGCCAGCGAGATTGTATTGTTTTTCAACCGGCAACTTCTGTCCCACGCACGATCATCACAGAACAGTGCGTATGATGAACCACATAATTGCTCACACTTCCCAGCACCAGTTCAGCCAGTTTAGATCGTCCGCGCCGGCCTATCACCACTAAATCCGCGTCCCAACTAACAGCAATCTCACGAATCCAAAACCCAGCATCCCCTAGTTGATACTCTAATTGCGCCTCTACTCCCAGCGCTAGCGCCTGCTGGAGATAAGTCTGCAACCAGGCTTCTACTTCTACAACTTCTTGTTGCAGTCTCTCCTGTTGTTTTTGTGCAGCACCGTTTAACCCCTCTCCATAAAGATCCATGCGGGACGCAATTGGCACGGGTGGCACAGGTATGCAGTGAAACACTTTTAAATAAGCTCGCTCTCTTTTCGCTAAAAGCAGCGCTTTCTGAAAAACTGCATCTGCTTGAGTGGAACGGTCAATTGCTACCAGGATTCTTTGGAACTCCATCGTCTTATTTCCTTGAGATATTCTTCTATTCAACTGTTTTTTGGGGACATTTCCCAGGTATGATAAATAGCTTGCAAGAATTTCTGTAGAACTATGACCCAGCACTACCGCATTACTCTGTTACCCGGCGATGGCATTGGCCCTGAAATTATGGCAGTCGCGGTAGATGTCCTTAAACTGGTTGGCCAACAACTCGACCTCAGCTTTGAATTTCAAGAAGCGCTTGTTGGCGGTGCGGCAATTGATGCCACCGGCAGCCCCCTTCCCGATGAAACTTTGCAGATTTGTCGCAACAGCGAGGCGGTACTGCTAGCAGCAATTGGAGGTTACAAGTGGGATAATTTACCTCGCCACCAGCGGCCAGAAACCGGATTATTAGGACTTCGTGCCGGCTTAGAATTATTTGCTAATTTGCGACCGGCAAAAATTTTACCGCAACTGATTGACGCCTCTTCGTTGAAACGCGAAGTTGTCGAAGGGGTCGATATTATGGTGGTGCGAGAACTGACCGGCGGCATTTACTTTGGCAAACCCAGAGGCATTTTTGAAACTGAAACCGGCGAAAAGCGTGGCGTCAATACAATGGCTTACACCGAGTCAGAAATTGACCGCATTGGGCGAGTGGCATTTGAAACTGCACGCAAGCGCGGAAGTAAACTGTGTTCAGTTGATAAAGCGAATGTTTTAGATGTGTCGCAATTATGGCGAGATCACATCATTGAACTGTCTAAAGAATATGCCGATGTTGAGTTATCTCATCTTTATGTAGACAACGCCGCCATGCAGTTGCTGCGCTGGCCAAAACAGTTTGATACGATTGTCACCGGCAACCTTTTTGGTGATATTCTCTCCGACGCTGCCGCCATGCTCACCGGCAGTATTGGAATGCTACCTTCTGCTAGTTTAGGCGCATCTGGCCCTGGAGTATTTGAGCCGGTTCATGGTTCTGCACCTGATATTGCCGGCCAAGATAAAGCCAATCCAATTGCTCAAGTTTTGAGTGCGGCAATGATGCTTCGCTATGGTTTAAATCAGCCGGCTGCTGCAGATAAAATTGAGCAAGCAGTCTTGCAAGTTTTAGATGCCGGTTATCGCACCGGCGATATCATGTCAGAAGGAATGAAGCCGGTGGGTTGCCGCGCAATGGGTGATGCCTTGCTTGAGGCGTTAGAGCAAGATAAAAAATAAAGGAACCACAGATGCACACAGATAAACACAGATAATAGCGCAGCGTGCCGTTAGGCATAGACAGATATCTGCGCTTATCTGCGTTTATCTGCGGTTAAAAATCAAATTAATTAAATACTAACCATGTGGGATAAAATTGCAGCACATATCTCCGACGTCACCGTAGAAAAATTTCACATCAATAACCGGCGATCAGTCAGTGGCGGCTGTATTAATCAAGGCTATGCAATTTCATCTAATAATCGCACCTACTTTATTAAACTCAACCGCGCCACTGATCTTGCCATGTTCGAGGCAGAAGCGCAGGGAGTGCAACAAATGTGGGATACTCACACCATTCGCGTCCCTCGCCCAATTTGCTGGGGCACAGAAGGAGATTCTGCCTATTTAGTGTTAGAGTGGCTGGATTTGGGAGGACGTGGCGGTGAACGCGCTTCGGAAGAAATGGGGCGCAAGCTAGCAGCAATGCACCGCTGGAATCCCCCAGATGGATATCCTGCTCATCCAGCAATCGGTGAATTTGGTTGGGAAATTAATAATACAATTGGCTCAACAACACAGATTAATACTTGGACAGCAAACTGGGCAGAATTTTGGACAAAACACCGCATCGGCTATCAATTAAAGCTGGCAAAACGTCGCGGCGGACAGTTTAGCCAGGGAGAGCGCTTGTTAGAAGTAATTCCAGAATTACTTGCCGGCTATCAACCGAAACCTTCCCTAGTTCACGGCGATTTATGGGGAGGAAATGCTTCTTGTACTTCAGCCGGCGAGCCAGTAATATTTGACCCTGCAACTTATTTTGGTGACCGCGAAGTTGATATTGCAATGACAGAACTTTTCGGGGGCTTTCCTGCTGCGTTTTATCGCGGTTATAACGAGGTTTGGCCGCTGGATGCCGGCTACTCCCAGAGAAAAACACTTTATAACCTTTATCACGTTTTAAATCACTTCAATTTGTTTGGAGGCAGTTATGAATCCCAAGCAAATCGCATGATTCAGCAACTTCTTTCTTCGTAGAACTTAAACAACCAGCCGGTGGGCGAAGTGAAATGGAGAGTCAGGGCAGCGAACCCAACGGGAGCTGATGGACAAGCAGAAGCCCCTGTCAAGCCAGAAGCCGGTGATGATTAGCGACTCATTAACCTTTGTCGGCTCAAGGTTTCGCGCCTCAAAAAGAAGTCTGAATCAACCGGATTTAATATAATATCGCCGAGGATCTTGCCTCTCCAGTGGAGTGGAGAGTTTAGAATAGATGGAGATCAAACAGTTGAGCAGATTCGTCACTCAAATCAACCGGCTTCTAGTGAGGATTGCTCTGTTAGTCATTGGCAGTTCAGACAAATTAGCGCTGATAGACAACGGCTAGATCCAGCAGTAGCAGAAAAAGGGTATAGGAATTGATTACTCTTGAGTAGCTCTAATTCGCAAGGACAACCTCACTCAAATCATTAAAAATTAGAATTCCGCCAAACATACCTGGCTTATTAGCAAAGGAGTTAAATATGCTAATCCAAGAAAAACCAAACCAAATTGGTGTAGTGGCTAAGAAAAGCGGTGTACCCATTAAAACCATTCGCTACTATGAAGAACTGGGATTACTCAAGGCATCTGGGAGAACTGAAGGTGGATTTAGATTATTTGATTCAGATGTTTTGGCTCGATTGAGCTTTATTAAACGCGCCCAAACCTTGGGAATGAGCCTGTCGGAAATAAAAGAATTTCTGGAGGTTCACGATCATGGAGAGTTACCTTGTGATCACGTCCAATCGAAACTGGAAGACAAGCTTTTAGAAATTGAAAAACAAATTCAACAGTTACAGCTCTTAAAACTGGAATTAACAGGACTTCTTTCAGATTGGGAAACAATACCTCAAACATCCGAAGCAACCATTTGCCCAAATATTGAACGAAATTAAGCTAGTATACGCAATTAGCAGTCTTAATTTCATCCAATAATTTGTTTTTTAATTTATGAAAAGCTTGGCTCTCCGCTTGGCTGGAGAGCCTAAGATTTCCTTAAAAAAATTATCTTTAACATCATCTATAGGTAACGAACAAGGGTTTTTTCTTCTTGATATAGCTAACCTGAGTTCGGGATAAGAACAGGAGGAGCTGTGTAAGCTCAAATATGTTAAAGATGATTCAGCCAGCGCCGGCCATGCCGAGTTTAGAAGAACTTTTCTCTGACATCGACCATTAGTGCTGCCACTTTGAACCCCAGAGGCAAAAATCCTTGCAAGATAAGGAGGGACAAAAACGCCAAGGCGCTCGTTGTCTGTTGCCCAGTGAAATCATCACGATTCTAGTGGCCTTCCACCCGCAGCGCTACCGCGATTTCAAGGATTACTACCTCAAGCAAGTCTGCCTGTACTGGTGATTGCAGGGGAATCAGTTTCATCGATGCCACTAGGCTCAAGGTTTGTCACAATCGTCGCATTACTGGTCACCGTGTGTTTACTAATTGCCGGACTGCTGTAAGTGCCGAATAACTGACACCGGCAGTCCCTTCCCCTGGATGTGTTGAATCTCCCACCAGCCAAAGATGCTTCACCGGCGTCCGAGTTGCAAACCCAAATGGGCCAAAAGTCGGCACTCGCTGACCAATTCCGCCAACAACGCCGCGATCACGCCCTGTAAACCGCTCAAATGTGCGCGGCGTCGCAGCTTCTTGATAAACAATGGTTGCCGACGTCAGGTTGAAATATGAGCGAAGACGTGCGATCGCTGCCTCTGTGTAACGTTCTTTCAGCGCTTCATAATCGGTAGAATTCGACCAAATTCGCGTATCCGTAAACGAAGAAGCTGTAATCGTGGCACAACCTGCCGGCGCACGTCCATCCCCAGGATGACTGACTGAGACAAATAAAGAATTATTCTCCCCAATTTCGCCATCATAATCGTAGAGAAATTGCAAGTGTGGAGGGCATCCAGAAGGAATTGCGCTATCTTTTACGCCTAAATACACTACAAACGCACCCGATGCCGGTGGCAGTTTTTCCACGCGATTGCGGTAGCCAGGGATGTTAACTGCCGGCATTCGCTGTTCTTTATTCTCTATTTGCCCTTTCTCAGAGTGCAACAATTTCACTAGATTTTGTACCGGCACATTTGCCACAACCAGATCAGCCGGTTCTGTCCAAACTTCTCCTGTTTTTTGATTGCGAATCGCAACACCTGAAACGCCTGAACTTTCTACATGAATCTGTTCAACCGTGTGGCGCATCAACAGCTTACCACCGTACTTTTCCAGGGCTTCCACCAAGCGATCGCTTAACACCTGCATACTGCCTTTCAGGTGATACAAACCTTGAGGTTCTTGAGAAACGCTTAAAGCGGTTGCCGCATAAAGTAATGCGGTTTCCTCTGCATCGACTTGGGAATAAAGCTTCAGTTGTAAATCTAAAAATGTTCTGAGGCGCAGGTTATCCGCTAATCCATAAAAGCGCAGCGCATCCCCCACCGTCCATAACGTAAACGGAACCGTGATCAACGTATCCAGACGCACTGCTTTGGCTAGCTGCCACAAATCCCAGAGGTTACGGGGGGGCAAAACCGGCTCACGGGCTTGAAATGCCCAGCTAGCGCGGAATAACGTTGCAAATAGCTGCCATAAGGGTTCGCTGCCGGGAAACTGCCGATTGCGTTCCGCTTTCCATTTTTCTGGATCGCGCCAAACCTTAATCGGTTCGGTTTCCCCTGGTAAAAATACTGCACAAGCCGGATCGCAGGGAATCGCCGCCGGCACTTCAACCTCTAATTCTGAAAAAATGCGGTGATGAATGCCACCCGGTTCTAAACCGGCAACCTGAGTCGCGCCCACATCAAACGTAAAGCCGCGCCGCTTAAAGGTGGAAGCGCATCCGCCCGGTACAATCGCTTGGTCTAAAATCAGCACTGAATAGCCTCGCTTGGCTAGCAGTGCGCCGGCTGTCAAACCCCCAATGCCGGCACCGACGATAATCACACGGGACTTGCTGAACGTTGCGCGGGCGCTTCCCATAAACGAATACTTTACATTTCTTAATACAATTATTCATAATTTTAGATCATTTGTTTTGAATAGGCGATGCGATGCGCGGCTTTCCCTGTCCAGATGCCGTGATTAAATGACCTCGATATAAGATTTTTCCTCTTGAGCGAGTGATATGCAGCCTGAAACAAAAAAAATGATGTTGTGTCATTTACAGAAGGACTGCGGTTTGTTCACTAACCTGGATCACAGCCTTTCCCAACGGGCTAATGCAAAAATGGCATGATAAGTTGATAAGGTGGCCGGCTTAACCGACAATACCCGTAAATAATTATTAAGATATGAGTAGGAATCACTAAGCCTGCCCTACTTGAGAATCACTAAGCTAAAGTAATTCATGACTTCAACCCTACTCAAGTCTTCTGTTGTCCCTCGTCTCAACGCCCCCACGCTGCACCAGATGCCTAACGGGTTGACGATCATTGCAGAACAAATACCCGTTGATGCAGTTAACCTCAGCTTATGGGTTAACGTTGGCTCTGCCGTTGAGTCAAATGCGATTAATGGCATGGCCCATTTTTTAGAACACATGGTGTTTAAGGGCACTCAAAAACTGCAAAGCGGTGAATTTGAGCGCCGCATCGAGGAAAGAGGGGCTGTCACCAACGCCGCAACCAGCCAAGATTACACCCACTTCTACATCACCAGCGCCCCTCAAGATTTTGCGGAACTGGCACCGCTGCAAATGGATGTGGCGATTAATCCCAGCATTCCGGATGAGGCGTTTGAGCGAGAGCGATTTGTGGTGCTCGAAGAAATTCGCCGATCAGAAGATAATCCCCGCCGGCGCACCTATTACCGCTCAATGGAGACGGCATTTGAGGTGCTACCTTACCGGCGTCCTGTGTTAGGGCCGGCATCTGTGATCGAACAGCTCAAACCCCAGCAGATGCGTGATTTTCACCGCAGCCACTATCAACCCTCCGCGATGACAGCGGTGGCAGTGGGCAATCTGCCGGTGGAAGAATTAATTGAGATTGTGGGAGCCGGCTTCACAGAAGCATTCAGCCAGCGTGACGGTGAAATCAAGACTCAAAACTCAGAATCAATTCTCCCTTCAGAAGAACCGGCTTTTACAAGTATCGTCCGTCAAGAGTTTATAGATGAAAGCTTGCAGCAAGCGCGGTTAGTGATGGTTTGGCGGGTGCCAGGACTTGAGCGGCTGCAGGAAACTTATGGGCTGGATGTATTGGCAACAATTTTAGGACATGGACGCACATCGCGGCTGGTTCAAGAATTGCGCGAAGAACGGGCATTGGTTTCTCATATTTCTGCCAGCAATATGACGCACCGGCTGCAAGGGTTGTTTTATATTTCAGCGCAGTTGCCGGTGGAAAATTTAGAGCCGGTGGAAGCAGCGATTGCGGATCACATCCGCAAAATGCAAACCGAATTAACCACAGAGGCAGAAATCGCTCGCGTTCGTACCCAAGTGGCAAATCGGTTTATTTTTGGGAATGAAACCCCCAGCGATCGCGCCGGCTTGTATGGCTACTACCGTTCTATGGTGGGAGAACTCGCGCCGGCACTCACTTATCCCTCCCGAATTCAAGCCCTCGAAGCAGCGGATTTGCAACAGACAGCGCAGCGTTACTTATCCCCAGATGCCTATGGCGTTGTGGTGCTGCGACCGAGTGTTTAGGGCATGGGGAATGGGGCATGGGGCATGGGGCATGGGTCAAGGCTTCGCCAACCTAAAGGTAGGGTCAAGGCTTCGCCAACCTAAAGGTAGGGGCATGGGAAGAGTATTTTCTGTTATTTATTCACCATGCCCCTACCGTTGTGGTTAATGCAGCCTTACCCCATGCCTCACTAGGGCACCTGCCAAATTTTTAGGGTATTGTCATTGCTGCCACTCGCTAAGGTGCGGCCATCGGGGCTGAAGGCAAGGGCAAAAACGGTTTTTGTATGATCGCTTAAGGTACGCACCAGTCTGCCGTTTCGCAAATTCCACAGCTTGACCGTTGTATCATCGCTGCCACTCGCTAAGGTGCGGCCATCAGGACTGATCGCGATCGCATGAACGGCAAAGCTATGACCTGTAAGGGTATTGAGCAGTCGGCGATCATTGACATCCCACAGTTTGATTGTTTTATCAAAGCTGCCACTGGCTAAAGTGCGGCCATCGCGGCTGAAGACGACGGAACTCACCCAGTCTGAATGGCCGGTGAAGGTGTCTAGCAAGCTGCCGGTTCCCACTTCCCACAATCTCACGGTTCTGTCAATGCCCCCACTGGCAAGCGTTCTGCCATCGGGGCTAAAAGCGACGCTATTAACGCCATCTGTGTGTCCAGATAAGGTGCGGATGTAGCCGCCGGTTTGCAGGTTCCACAGGATAATGGTGTTGTCCCAACTGCCGCTGGCAAGAATCTGGCCATCGGGGCTAATGGCGACGGATTCCACCGACTCGGTATGCCGAAACAGAGTGCGGCGCAATTGGCCGGTTTTTAAATTCCAGAGGTTGACAGTTGTATCGTCACTGCCACTGGCGAGTATTTCTCCATCAGGACTGGTGGCAACAGAATTGATATCCCCTAAATGCACGGCAAGGGTGTAGCGCAATTCGCCGGTGTTGGCGTTCCACAGCTTGATGGTGTCCTCAATACTGCCGCTGGCCACCACTTGCCCATCCGGACTGAAGGCAACGCCAAACACTGCAAAGGCTTTGTCTCCAAAGGTTCGCAGTAATGGGGTGTTTTGTGCGGTGGTTGGGGTGGCGTCCCGGACGGTTGCCGGTGCGGATATTGATTTGAGTGTGGGGGCGAGAGTGGCGATCGCGGTTGCTGTGACTGCCAAGGCGATGACACGATTCCAGGACGTTTGCTTTAAAGTCATGAGTTGATTAGCCCAGAGAAGTAGCAGAAATCTCTATATATCTTCTAACGAGGAAGCTGTTTGACAAGAGCATTATGGGAAATGTGAGGGATGAAATAGTGCTTTCCCGCCACCCGAAACGCCCAGAACACCCTTCCTGCTCAAGCAAACCCAGTTCTACATTTTACACTTTCGATTTTAGATGCAAGGGGAGAAAATTCTAGAAAAGTATTGAATTACAAGCGTAGAATACCGGGCGGGATTTCTGCAAAATACCACAATGCCGGTGAGCCATCGCGGTAAAAGTGATAGTTTTGATGCCAAAAGAAGAATGTTAGGTCGGTTTTTGGGAATGATAGGAGTTCAACGCCGGCACAATCTGCCGGTTTTGCAGGATAAAAGGTTTTGTTGGTGTCAAAAATATCTGACACTTAACCCCTAATCGTGCATAAAATTCCAAAGAGTCTGCGATAGAGATACGGGTGCAACTACAACAGGAGGGTGCTTGAGATGCTGAAGCAAGATGAACTGATCTGTGCCGTTGAGACTGACTATGCTGTGCTGCGTGACTTGCTGGCTGCTGGAGATTGGAAAGCAGCGGATTTAGAGACGAGTGCGGTGATGTTGAAGGCTGCCGGTCGAGAATTAGAAGGCTGGTGCAATTCTGAATGTCTGAAAAATTTTCCCTGCGAAGACTTGAATATTGTTGACGAGTTATGGGTGAAATACAGTAACGGACATTTTGGCTTTAGTGTGCAAACGCGGATCTATTTTGAGGTGGGAGAAGATTTCGGAAAATTAGGCGATCTCGTGGGATGGCGAGTTTTTGATTGCTGGTTAGATTATTCTGAACGTCGTTTCGATCTTGCCGCACCTGCCGGCCATTTGCCATCGGGTGGGGTTGGCTACAAGCGTTGGACGAGATGGGTTGAGGCGAATTATGCTGCACTTGCCCATCGAGTTGCGGAATGTCAAATTTGTTAGCACCGGCTGCCTGATTGAAGCTTGTTGGAAAACTTAAGTTTTGCATTTTCAAATGCTGAATCGCCCAAATAGTGAGATCCTGAACAAAGAATCGGGAGGATCACTATGTCAGGGGAATCACAAACGCCACGGGTTGTTGTCGTGGGTGCCGGCTGGGCGGGTTTGGGGGCAAGTTACCATTTAGCCAGACAAGGTTATGATGTGACGCTGCTGGAAGCCGGTGCTTATCCGGGGGGATTGGTTGCCGGCTGGAAGACTGCCGGTGGGCGTTCTGTGGAAGCCGGCATTCACGGTTTTTGGTATCCCTACAAAAATATTTTTAGTCTGGTTGAGGAATTAGGGCTAGATCCTTTTACGCCTTGGACTCGTTCCGCCCAATATTCGCCGGCAGGTTTAGAGGTTGAGTCTCCGATTTTCCAAAATGAACCGCGACTGCCGACGCCCCTAGGAACTTTTCTCTATACGCAGTTTAAGCGGTTGCCCCTGGTTGACCGGCTTTCGGCGCTGCCGTTACTGTACGCGGTGGTGGATTTTGACAATTCGGATGAGGCTTGGCGGCGTTACGATGCCGTAACTGCCCGCGAATTGTTTAAGCAGTTTGGGGTTTCTGCCAGACTTTATCACGATTCGTTTGAACCGATGCTGTTGGTGGGTTTATTTGCGCCAGGAGAGCAATGTTCGGCTGCTGCTGCCCTGGGAATGCTTTATTACTTCATTTTGGCTCACCAACCTGATTTTGATGTGGTGTGGTGCCGAGGAACGGTGGGAGAAAAGATTTTTCGCCCTTGGTGTGAGCGCATTGAGGGTGCCGGTGGGCGGATACTGACTGAGCGGCGGGTGAGTGATCTCAAGGTTGATGATGCCGGCAATGTCACGGGTGTGGTTTGCGGCGATGAGGTATTTGAAGCGGATGCGGTTATTTTTTCAGTTGGCATCACCGGCATGAAAAAGATTGTTGCCGGCAGCCGTACTTTACAAAGCCGCCCGGAATTTCAAAATCTTAGCAATTTAAATGCAATTGATGTATTAGCAACTCGGCTATGGTTTGACCGCAAAATTCACATTCCTCGTCCTTCAAATGCTTGCTTTGGTTTCGATACAACGACAGGTTGGACGTTTTTTGATTTGAATGCACTGCATGATGAGTTTCGGGATGAGCCGGGAACAGTTATTGAGGCAGATTTTTACCATGCTAATCAATTTTTATCACTGAGTGATGAAGAAATTGTGTCGAGAGTGCAGCAGTATTTAACGACTTGTATTCCGGAATTTGCTGAGGCGAAGGTGATTGATAGCAGTGCCATTCGGTTGCGACAAGCCGTGACTCATTTCTTTCCGGGGAGTTATCAGTATTTGCTGCCGGCACGCACAAGTTTTGATAATGTGTTTATGAGTGGAGATTGGGTTGTCACTCGTCACGGTTCGTGGTCACAGGAAAAAGCCTATGTAACCGGGTTAGAAGCGGCTAATTTGGTGATAGATAAGTTTGGCACTGGAACTGAGGCAAAAATTGTGCCGGTGGAAGTTGATGAACCGCACATTCAGTTTGCTCGAACTTTTAATAAGACGGTGCGGGATTTTGGTCAGACTTTTTTACCCAACTTTTGGCTACCATAGAACTAATCAAACTCACCCCCGTAGAAGTGATGGGAATGTAGTTAAAATTGCTTCCAGATGACTCGACTTCAGATTTACAATTTCTTAAGCAAATCAGCTAGCTGCACTTGTGGCATTTGAGCGTTATGCTGGAAAAGAGATACCTTGTTCAGATGTTTTACTGAAATGGCAGTTTATCAAGTCCGGCTTGTCAATCCCGCACTCAAACTTGATCGCACGATTTCTGTACCAGACGATCAATACATCTTGGATATGGCTGAAGACGCCGGCATCCGTTTGCCGGCTGGATGCAAACAAGGGGAATGTTCTGCCTGTGTTGCAAAATTGATCAGTGGTAAAGTTGATCAAGGTGAGCAAAAGTTTTTGCGTCCATCCGAAATAGAAGCCGGTTATACGATTACTTGTGTGGCGTATCCCCTTTCAGATTGCACCCTGGAAACTCACCAAGAACAAGTTTTATATAAAGCGTCTCTTTATTATAAAGCCGATAAAGAGTCAGTTGAGTGATGTTGTAAGTTTTAGCAATTTTAATTTTAGAATGGACGCGATTTTTTGAATAAAAAATTGAAGTGAGGAGAGAAACGGGGAAAGTGGAAATGAATCGATTATTATACGAGAACTCAGTTTCATACCAAGGACATCTAATTATCCCGTTTGTTTTTGGGATGGCTGATGGACAAGCGATCTACTCCTACACCTTACTTTCGGAATTGGGATACAAAGGTCAATTTCATAAATTTCAAAATCCTGCCGGCATCTATTCTAATAGCATTGAGAGTATTGTTGAGGTTGCCAAAGAACATCTTGAGAACAACTCAGATGTAAAAAGTAAAATTGATTATTTTAAATCTCGATATACTTATCAAGATAATTTAATTATTGTTTACAAACTAGCCGATAAATATTTTTACGATCATTATAAACCTGATAGCTTAAATAATGTTGCAGCACCCAAAATTTTTGCAACAGAATCTGAGTGTATTCACTGGATAAAGCAAGGACTTGATCGTTCTAAAGCAAGTTCAAGTTTTGAGATTTAAGAGCAAAATTAGGGATTTTTATAGTTTTTAAAACAAAGAGAAGTAAAGAAATAGAGAGTTTCGCAGTCAAAACTTAATTTTAGAAATCAAGGTTGCCGGTGATTCGCTTGAGCTTCGTTTGAGATGTAGAAGAATCACCGGCATCTTCAACTATTTTGATTTTGCTCGTGCCTGTTTAACCATTTCAATGAGAGTATGGTGAGCGTCTTCAGCACTTTCTAAAACGTGATCAAACTCAACTCGCACCGGCACAGACGCATCATTGACTTGTGCGGTTAAATTCATGCCATGCGGATCAATTGAAACCATTTCTGCCGCTGTCGCTTCTGGAGAACCGCCAAATGCTTGAGCATAGAGAACAACAGCATTTGCATGATCTTCGTTCATGTGGGCGCAAATACGTTTGCTTATTTCGGGCGTGATTTGTTCAGACATCAAAAAAGTCCTTTTATTAAACAATTTTACCATTCAAAACAACTTTTACAAAAGGGTATAATCAGAATTATTAAATTTGCGCTGCCGGCAATAAAATCATACAATAGAGCCAATCGCCGGCAGAATACAAGATTAACTCAATCGCGCGGTGCATTCCAAAATCAACTTTTGATTAATCAGCGCGTGAGGCTGAATTTCTAGCGCTTGTCGAAATGCTTGAATCGCGGTTGGATAATCTCCTAAAGCTGCATAACATAATCCCAAACCGTGGAGTGCGCCAAAATGAATGGGGTTGAGCTTTATCACTTGCCGGCAATCGCTGATAGACTGCTTGTAATGCCCTTGCATATAGTAAAGCACAGCCCGCCGGTTCCAAGCTTCTGCAAAATCAGGCTGATCGCCAATCAAGTCTGTAAGTAAATCTTCCGCTTCAGAGATTTGTCCCGCTTCAACTAACTTTTGACTGCGTTGAAGTAGTTCCCACCCATACATTCCCTTTTGCATAAACCAGCGATGCCAGAATTCTTGGGTGGCTTGATCCCGAATCTGTTCATCAGGATTTTTCAAGTCTTCAAGTAACTGATCGATAGATGATTCATTCATGGAGGTGTGTTTTTTAGAAAATGTTCTATTAGAGCAGATTGATTGGATGCTGAACCCTAGTTTAAAATTAGTTCAGTCAGGTAATTCCGCCGAGACTGGCTGGGATTTGTAAAACAAAATGTCATTTCATGGTTTGGTAATCCAGACAAGCTAAAACTGCGGTGACATCCAATATAGTTTCACTAAAACGAAAATGAATTCAGTCAGGATTTTTTGTTGTTTTTATGTTCCGATAGGGAAGCCATAATTTCTAGCCTGCCGCGATCACCGGCAGCCGGTCTCAATCAGTATGATTTTAAAACTACGCTCAAGTATTCTTCCCTAGGATTTTACAGGCAGCAAAATAGGAGGTTCCCCTTATCCAAGTCTTTTGCACGCGTCGAAACACGTGTTTCACTTCCTGGGAATCGCACACCTTGAAAGAGAAAGCACCGACTTCTAAATTCTAGCTTTAGGAGGCCGACACTTTTTCCCCCGCTGACACCTTTGCGTTTTAACAGCTTAACGATTGCCGTGCAACTTTGAACAGGTTTAGATGAGAAACATCCCAACGCGGTAAACTGTTTTAACCGGCTGTTCCCGCAGGCGGATTCTATTTACCTCGCACACCCCACAAACCCTTCCTTGCTGACGCGGTTTGCCGGTGATGCTACCTCTACAATCCCTCAAACATCTTGCATTCCTGAAATCGTGCGCTATGCCAGCATTTTTATTAGAAGTCGGTACAGAAGAATTGCCCGCAACCTTTGTCAGTAATGCCATTGAGCAGTGGCAATCGCGCATTCCTGCCAGTCTCAGTGAACATTTCTTGACAAATGATTCGATTGATGTATATGCAACACCCCGGCGCTTAGCCGTATTGATAAAAGGACTGCCGGCACAACAAGCAGACCGAGAAGAAGAGGTTAAAGGGCCGCCGGCAGCCGCAGCCTTTAAAGATGGCAAACCGACGCCGGCAGCCGCAGGATTTGCCAAAAAGCAAGGTGTAGAACTCGATGCCTTGGAAGTTCGCCCCACGGAAAAAGGCGATTTTGTGTTTGTCCGCAAAAGCATCCCCGGACGCCCCACAGCAGACATTCTCAAGGAACTAGCTTTGCAGTGGATTACCAGTTTAGAAGGCAAACGCCTGATGCGCTGGGCAGATGGAGATTTAAGATTTCCGCGCCCGATTCGTTGGTTGGTGGCACTCTTGGATGAGGTCGTCTTGCCGATTGAATTGGTGAACAATTCGCAGCCGGTGAAAAGTGATCGGATCTCCTGGGGTCACAGAGTTTTGCACGCCTCCCCAGAGAACAAAGGCAAAATTGAAATTACCCAAGCAAGTGATTACGTCGAATGCTTGCGTTCTGCATACGTGGAAGTTGATCCAAATCAGCGGGTTGCTAAAATCCAAGAGCAAGTAGAAGCAGCCGCTCAAAAAGTCGGGGGAGAAGCAGAGATTTCCCCGAATTTATTGCAGGAAGTCACTAATTTAGTTGAATGGCCAACAGCAGTTACCGGAAAATTTGATGATGACTTTTTAATCCTGCCGGCGGAAGTGATCACCACTGTTATGGTCACACATCAGCGTTATTTTCCGGTGTTGAAAAGCAAGGATTCTACTGAATTACTGCCCTATTTCATCACAATTTCTAACGGAGATCCTGCGAAATCAGACATCATCGCCACCGGCAACGAACGCGTGATTCGGGCAAGATTAGCAGATGGTCAGTTTTTCTATAAAAGCGACCTAGCCGAACCGTTAGAAAGCTATGTACCCCAACTAGAAACCGTCACCTTCCAAGAAGATTTGGGTTCAGTGCGCTATAAAGTTGAGCGGTTTAGCAAGATAGCTGATTTAATTGCCGAACAACTGGAACTCACAGAAGATGAATGCAGCCATATTCAACGGGCTGCTTTGCTGTGTAAAGCCGACCTTGTCACCCAAATGGTCTATGAATTTCCGGAATTGCAAGGAATTATCGGGGAAAAATACGCCCGTGCCGGTGGCGAATCTGAAGCAGTTGCCAAAGCCATTTTTGAACATTATTTGCCCAGAGGCGCTAACGATATTTTACCGGAAACCCTCACAGGTCAAACAGTCGGAATCGCAGACCGGCTCGATACATTAGTTAGCATTTTTGGCTTAGGAATGCTGCCCACCGGCTCCTCAGATCCCTTTGCCCTGCGCCGCGCTGCCAATGGCATTATTAACATTACTTGGACAGCCGATTTAACGATCAATTTGCAGCAATTGCTAGAACAAACCGCTAGTAATTTTGCTGCCGATCATCCCAAAGCTTCGCCATCAGAATTAATCGAACAACTGCAAGAATTCTTCATTCAGCGCATCCGCACTTTATTGCAAGAAGAACGAGGAATCGATTACGACTTGGTGAATGCAGTTTTGGGAGAAAATGACCCAGAATATACCGAAAGGGCATTAACAGATTTATTAGATGTGCGAGATCGTGCCCTTTTCCTCCAAGAGATTCGGAACAACGGCAAGCTGGATGAAATTTATGAAACGGTTAATCGTTCCGCCCGTCTTGCCAAGCAAGGTATTTTAGATACTGCCCAACTGGAGCCGGCACCTGTTGTCCGTCCAGAACTTTTCCAAAAACCCACTGAGCAAACTTTTTATGATGCAATCAATCAGCTCGTTCCAGAAACAAAAGCCTCTCAAGAAACACGCAATTACCAACAGCTTGTAAATGCCATCGCTGCGATTACACCCACCGTCAGCACCTTCTTTGATGGCCCTGAAAGTGTATTAGTGATGGATGAAAATTTAGACATCCGGGGTAATCGATTAAATTTGTTAGGATTACTGCGAAATCACGCTCGCGTTTTAGCAGATTTTGGCGCTATCGTCAAAGGCTAAGGCAAGTTTTCTATACCGTTTCTTAATGTTCTAAAAAGGTGGAGAAAGATGAGTCTAAAAGATATGCGAACCTTGTCCAAGAATCCAAGAGTCGTAACTTTATTGTGTACTCTCTTTCTCGGCTCGATGGCAATTATCTTGTGGCAACTTGTTGGGACTAGCGCTGTGTTAATTTTCTTGAGTGTATTAACCTTGATAACATTTTGTTCTCAGTTTTATCTTGTGGCTACTTTAGCGAAAGAAATTGTCCAGTTGCATGAGAAGATAGCAAATCTGGAAAGACGCATTTCTTGAAAGTTTGCTGACATCATTTTGATATTGTGCCGATTCTTTAGCAGATTCTGAGATAAGAAAGCTTCTAATGCCCGGATCTCGGCTCCTTCCCACAATCATCACAGATGGAATTTCTCTGTGGAATCTTGGTGGTTTTGTTTGCTATCTGGACGGTAAGATAAAGTTTACTCAATCAGGGAAATCCTTAAACTAGCTATGCCCATCGCTCACGTCATCGGACTTGGAAAATCGGGAATTGCTGCCGCACGACTGCTAAAACGGGAAGGTTGGCAGGTGACGGTGAGCGATCGCAGTAACTCTGAAATTCTGCAAGAACAGCAACAGCAGCTTGCGCCTGATGGAATTCCGGTGCTGCTGGGCTATTCTTTTGACCCAGATAACCCAGACAACCGGCCTCAACTTGTTGTTGTCAGTCCCGGCGTACCTTGGGATGCACCGGCATTAGTCCGCGCCAGAGAACTCGGCATCGAAACCATTGGCGAGATGGAACTCGCTTGGCGCTATCTCCCGTCCCCCTGGGTGGCGATCACCGGCACTAACGGCAAAACCACCACAACCGCCCTGATTGCCGCTATTTTCCAAGCAGCCGGTTTCAACGCCCCCGCCTGTGGCAACATCGGTTACGCCGCCTGCGAATTGGCTTTGCAAGAAACGCCCCCCGACTGGGTGATTGCCGAACTCAGCAGCTATCAAATCGAATCTTCCCCGTCAATTGCGCCTCGCATTGGAGTTTGGACAACGTTTACCCCGGATCACCTTAGCCGGCATAAAACTTTAGAAAATTACTTCAATATCAAAGCTCATCTCCTCAACCAATCTCAGCAGCAAGTAATCAACGGAGACGATCCTTACCTGCGTCAAAATACCCCGCAACGCTGGCCAAACATTTGCTGGACAAGTGTTAAAGGTCAAGCCGAATTTATCAGCGATTCTAGCTGGTCAGCATACATTGAAGATGGCTGGGTTGTGGCGCTGGGTGAACCTGTGTTGCCGGCAGCCTCGCTGCGAATGGTTGGGGAACACAACCTGCAAAATTTGCTCATGGCGGTGGCGGCAGCGCGTTTAGCCGGCATTGAAAAAGAAGCCATTGCCCGCGCCATTGCCACTTTCCCCGGCGTTTCTCACCGGCTGGAACATATTTGCACGTTTAATGGGGTTGACTTTATCAATGACAGTAAAGCCACCAATTACGACGCCGCTCAAGTTGGGCTATCTTCTGTTCAAGCACCAGCAATTTTAATCGCTGGGGGAGAAGCGAAAGCCGGTGATGATAACGGCTGGATGAAAATAATTCAAACAAAAGCCGCAGCCGTTTTGCTTATTGGTAGCGCTGCCGGTGCGTTTGGCAAACGCTTGGAGGAAATTCATCATCCGCGTTACGAAATTGTAGAAACGATGGAACGTGCGGTTCCTAGGGCTGCTGAATTAGCCGCACAATTAGGAGCTAAAGTTGTTTTGCTTTCGCCGGCTTGTGCGAGTTTTGATCAGTATCAAAATTTTGAGCAACGCGGTGATCATTTCCGCCAAATGTGTCTGGAAGTGATGCAAATCCCCAGGGAATAATAGTTTTCTTGTGTTCAAAATGAGAGAGATTCTATTACTATCCAAAACTCTACCTTTATGGTTCTAACTGTGCATCCAGAGCATCTTCAAGTTATCTGCAATCATGGGATGAGTGCTTATCCGGAGGAGTGCTGCGGCTTGCTCGTTGGCCGGCTCATAGATGGCGGTAAAATTTTGGTGGAAGTGTGGCCGGCAGAAAATGCTTGGAGTGCAGAAGCATCACTAGCGGTATCTGCTGAGGACGAATTTACCAAAAAGCGCCGGTATGAAATTTCTCCTCAATTTATGTTCGAGGCGCAACGCAAAGCACGTAACCTCGATCTGGCAATTATTGGCATCTATCACTCCCACCCCGACAACCCCGCCATTCCCTCTGAGTGCGATCGTCAATATGCTTGGCCACAATATTCATATATGATTGTCTCTGTTCAACAAGGCAAAGCCCAAGACCTACAGAGCTGGAGCCTTGATGATGCTCACCAGTTCCAGGCAGAAGAAATACTCACCAGCGAACCTACAGAGGTTGAACAATAACTTTAAAAACCGCACAACACAAAGATCCGAAAGATTTAGATAAGATATTAGTCTTCTCACTACCGACTGCCATGTTAAACCCGAATCTGGATGAGATCCAGCTGACAAAAGACGAATACGAACGCTACTCACGCCACCTCATCTTGCCCGAAGTCGGACTAGAAGGGCAAAAGCGTCTGAAAGCCGCCAGCGTGCTGTGCATTGGCACCGGCGGACTCGGTGCGCCGCTGTTACTCTATCTGGCAGCTGCCGGTGTTGGACGAATTGGCATTGTAGACTTCGATATCGTAGACAGTTCTAATTTGCAACGGCAAGTTATTCACGGCACCTCTTGGGTGGGCAAACCTAAAATCGAATCCGCCAAAAACCGGATTTTGGAAATTAACCCCAATTGCCAAGTTGACTTGTACGAAACCCGCCTCTCATCCGAGAACGCGCTGGATATCATGAAGCCTTACGATATCGTGGTGGATGGCACCGATAACTTCCCCACCCGGTATTTAGTCAACGATGCGTGCGTGTTGCTCAATAAGCCAAACGTTTACGGTTCCATCTATCGCTTCGAGGGACAGGCAACCGTCTTTAACTACGAAGGTGGCCCTAACTACCGCGATCTTTACCCCGAACCCCCACCACCGGGAATGGTGCCTTCCTGTGCTGAAGGCGGCGTTTTAGGAATTCTGCCAGGAATTATCGGCGTTATCCAAGCAACAGAAACGATCAAAATTATCCTGAAACAAGGGTCAACTCTCAGCGGACGGCTGCTGTTGTTTAACGCTTTGGATATGAAGTTCCGGGAACTGAAACTGCGTCCAAATCCTGTGCGCCCTGTAATTGATAAATTAATCGATTACGAATTTTTCTGCGGTGTGACTCAAGCCAAAGCAGAGGAGGCTAAACAACAGATGGAAGTTTCTGAGATGACGGTGGCGGAACTCAAGCAACTTATTGAGAGTGGCGCGAGTGACTTTGTGCTGGTGGATGTCCGCAATCCTAATGAGTATGAGATTGCTAAGATTCCAGGATCGGTTTTGGTGCCCTTGCCGGATATTGAACGCGGCGAAGGTGTCGAGAAGGTCAAGGAATTACTCAACGGCCACCGGCTGATCGCTCACTGCAAGATGGGTGGACGTTCTGCAAAGGCGCTGGGCATTTTGAAGGAAGCCGGCATTGAAGGAACGAATGTCAAAGGCGGGATTACTGCTTGGAGTCGAGAAATCGATCCTTCCGTTCCAGAGTATTAAACACGGGGGTGGGAGCAGTTCGCAACTGTTGTAGTCCGCGAACGCTTCCCCTATTCCCTAGCCCCTAGTCCCTAGCCACCGGCAACGGAAAACAAAAGCTTATGAACAGCTCAGACTCTCAACCGGCAGTCACTTCAGCGGATCGCCGGTTTATTTTATGGCGGCAAGTTTTGGGTTTAGCGGCGCTGCAGGGCGCAATTACCCTGACTTGGGTGATTTACAAGCTGTATTTGCCGAAACTGCTAACCGGCTTTGGTTTTCCCGCAGGACTTGCCGCAACGCTGCTGATTGTTGAAAGCGCCCTGGCTGTGGTGATGGAACCGCTAATGGGGGGACTGTCTGATCACAGGAAGCGCTGGGTGGGAACGCGGTTTCCGCTTATCTCTTTGGGGGTTATCCTATCCTCGGCTTTGTTTATTGCAATCCCGTGTTTTGCAATATTTGTCAAGCCAGATAGTGTTTTTAGATTACTTCTACCGGCATTTTTGGTAGCCTGGGCGCTGGCGATGACTGTATTTCGTGCGCCGGCGCTGGCGCTGTTGCGGCAGTATGCAGCGGTGCCAGAGTTACCCCAAGCCGCGAGTTTGCTGACGTTAGCCGGCGGGATAATTGCAGCGTTTGGGCCGATTTCAAGCGAGTTTTTGCTGAGTTTAGGTGCGCCTGTTACCTTCACTATTGGCTCTTTAGTTTTGCTGGCGGCAGTCGCGGTGCTGCGTTCGCTTCATCCCCCAGCTACACCCGTAGAGGATAACAAACAGGAGGCCGGTTCCACAACACCCGTTTCGATTGCTGCTTTAGCCTTAATTTTTGGCACCGGCATCTTTGTTGCATGGGGTTCAAGTTTCCTCATGTCGCTGCTGCCAAAGCTGCTCAAAATTCAGTTTAATGCTGCCGGTATCAAGTCAATTATCTTTGCTTTTTCCATACTTTTAGCCTTAGCCGCAGTGCCGGCGGGAAAAATAGCGGTTCAACTCGGTAATCGGCGAGGAATGCTGATAGGAGTTGCGGGAACAGCGCTGTGTTTGCTAATGCTAGCGGTATTTTTACCTAGTGGT
The DNA here is from genome assembly GCF_014695715.1 of Microcoleus sp. FACHB-68. Lineage (NCBI taxonomy): Bacteria > Bacillati > Cyanobacteriota > Cyanophyceae > Oscillatoriales > Microcoleaceae > Microcoleus > Microcoleus sp. FACHB-68. The sequence goes on along the minus strand of NZ_JACJOT010000002.1, from coordinate 182,381 downwards.
TTACCTCTCATTGGCAGTGCAATCATATTGATTGCTTTTTTAAGTTTAGTAAACAACGGGGCAATTCCCTTTGCCTTGTCTCAAGTGCCGGCACATCGGGCGGGATTGGGAGTAGGAATATACTTTAGCGGGATAGGAACCGCAGTGAGTTTATTCCCCATCATTTTTGGTCAATTAAGCGAAATAACGCCTGTTTCTGCTGCAATTAAAGGTACAATTGTGTTCATTGCTGCCGGGGTTTGTATCGCCGTTACCATCAAAATGCAGCCGGCACAATCTGCCTAGATTTAGATTTTATACGAAGCTATTTATGTTAACTTCTAAGATAGACAATTCAATGCTGTTTTGCTCGATCCCCGCTGGTTATTAAGCTATTTTACAGCAATACTAATTTAATTTCAAAGTTGGGAATTATAAAAATGGGGAGCAAGGTGCCGGCAATGCCGCGCCGGCTCCCCAAGGACATACCTAAAGGAGACAACAATGCTCGGCCCAATAATGGAATTCAACAGGCATCAAGGAGGGGAATCTCCCCTACAAATGCCTTGGGAAGGCAGCAGCACACGCCCCTCTCGTTCTCGAAGAATTTGTGAGCGAACCGCTTACCATTGCCGGGAGGAGATGGAAATGACTGCTCAATTAGAAGGATTATCAGAACGGATTGCCTCGTTAGAAAGCTTTCGTGAAAGATAAAATTTTGGAATAGTTTTGTAATAGGTTCAATTGATTTGGCCGCTTACAAAACTGTTCGTATCTGCTTGTAGAATTTTTTACTTTCTCACTCTTTCTCTACATTCGTGTGGTTGGTTTGATCGGGGGCTGCCGGCGAAGAATTGTCTGGATTTTGGGTAAGTTCTTCTAAATGGCTTTTGATTAAAGGGGAAAACTCGCGAGAAGTCGTTTTTGCCGCCGGCATATCAGAATAAAGCGAGATCGCCTGATTATTCGCCTCAATTGCCTCCGGATATCGCCCTAAATTGCGAAGCGCCTCCCCCTTGCGAATCCAAGCATCTCGAAAGTCTGGTTTCAATTCCAAAGCCTTATCCAAACTTACAATTGCCTCTTCATAGCGCCCTAAATTGTTTAGCACAATTCCCCGGTTATACCAAGCCGGCTCATAATCAGGATTAATATCAATCGCCCGATTGTAGCCGGCAAGTGCTTCCTCATCGCGCCCCAATGCTCTAAGCGTAGTGCTGCGCTCATTCCAAGTAATATGGAAATTCGGTTGAATGTCGAGTGAGCAGTTAAAGCCTTCCAGCGCTTCTTCATAGCGCCCTAATTCAAAAAGTGCGTTTCCCTTACCATTCAAAGCAACGCTATCTTTTGGTTGAATATCCAAAGCACGGTTAAAGCATTCCAACGCTTCTTCAATGCGCCCCAACTCAGAAAGCATCGCACCCTTGTTATTCCAGGCTGCATGAAAATTCGGTTGAATTTCCAGCGCCCGATTAAAGCAGTAAAGTGCTTCTTCAATCCGCTCTAAATCTCTAAGCACATTACCCTTTGCATTCCAGGCAAAGTGATAGTCTGGTTGAATGTTTAGCGCCCGATCAAAACACTCCAAGGCTTCTTCAGGACGCCCTAAATAAAACAGCGTCACCCCCTTACCATTCCAACCAAAATGGTAATTGGGTTGAATTGCCAGGGCGCGGTTATAACTATCAAGCGCTGCATCAATTTCCCCTAAATCTCTAAGAACATTTCCTTTCCCATTCCAGGCATCATAGTAGTTTGGTTGAATTTCTAGGGCACTGTTAAATAAACTTAAGGCTGTATTGATATTACCGGCATAATATTGCTCAACACCCTGATTGTATAAAGCCGCTGCTTCCCCCTCACTGCTAGCCGGCTTAACCTGAAGGTTGCGATTTGGGGAACTCAGGGCAATGGCTTGATTATTAGCTTCCACTGCCTCCGCATATAGCCCTAACTGCTGCAACGCCATGCCTTTATTAATCCAGGCATCGTGGAGATTGGGTTGCAATTCTAAAACTTTATCCCAGCAACTAATCGCTTCTTCCCAACGCTGCAAACCCGTCAGCCCGATGCCGTAATTAAACCAAGTTTCAGGATCGTCGGGGTTTAATTCTAAAGCTTTCTTCCAACTAGCAACGGCTTCCTCCCACCGGCTCAAACTCCCTAGCGCCAGCCCGCGATTGTACCAAGTTTCAGCATCGTCGGGTTTCAGCGCCAGAGTTCGATCCCAACTGGTAATCGCTTCTTCATAACGATTTAAATCAAACAGCACATCGCCCCGGTGATTCCAAGCAACGCGAGATTCCGGGTTAATGGTGATGGCATGATCATAGGAGTCGAGGGCTTCTTCAAGACGCTCTAAGTTAAACAGCGCATTGCCTCGGTTTACCCAAGCGCGGTGGTGGCTGGCATCAAGTTTGAGTGTGCGGTTAAAGGCAGCAAGGGCGGCTTCACTATCCTCGGCTTCTAGTTGCTCTACGCCAAGCTTAAACCACGCATCCGCGTCTTCTGAAGATTCCGGATTGTCGAGTGCGGATAAATCAACATCTAGCTTTTCTTCAAAAGGCGGTTGTTTTTCAGCGGGTTTTTCGAGGAGTTTAGTGCCGATTTGGTAAGAATTTTCGCCAATTTCTGCGATAGCGGGAATTTCTCTGGCTTTTTCGCTCAATTGCAGCAACCGGCATCCTAATTCATAATTCGGCACGGGCGACGCTTCCAAACTTGCGCCAAAGCGACGTAGCCACAGCACCCATTCTTGAGTCGTAGCGCGAGCACTCAGCCCTTCAAAAAACCTGACAACCCGCACTGACTCCCAGCCCTGATTCACCCCTTCCAGCAGTTGCAGGAAATAGTGTTCATACTCTGCCTCACTCAGGGGTTGAATTATTAGTGCCGGCGCGACTGCTGCACCTGCCGATGCCGGTGACGACTTTCTAAAGACGCCCAACAACCGCTGAAATAACCTCACGAGCCGGTGCCAAATTCGCCTTAGCATCTGTCACACCCCTGCATTACATTTACTGACAATTGTAAAGACTGTTGATTGCCTTTTTATGTTTTAAATTGTGAAATTAATAGTTAGATTTTCCCTGATTAAGCACAGCTAAGAAATCATCCAAAGTATTTCCTCTCAAATAAACTTGGGATAACTCATCTGTGGTTAAAAAAAGAATTCCCAAAACTATGCTATTTCATCCCAACACAAAAGCTGTTTATCCCGATGCCAGCCGATCTGCCAAACGAGTTGTCTCTGGGAGTCGGTACTTGAGAGTGCAGCGCATTACATAATCAATTGCACTTGTCAAGGAAATTTGATGGCCGGTTGAGACATAGATCGGCTTAACACCAGCACGAGTTCTCAGCACCGCCCCAATCACTTCACCCTGATGTCGCAACAGTTGCCAACTGCCCCGATCCGCCGGCACCTGATCATGTTCTCCAATAAACCGCGTCTTTGCTACTCCAATTGCCGGGATATTTGCCAAAACGCCCAAATGACAAGCCAAACCAAAGCGGCGAGGATGGGCTAATCCTTGCCCATCACACAGCAACAAGTCAGGTGTGACAGTCAGCGTTTCTAACGCATCCAAAATTGCCGGCACTTCCCGAAACGAAAGAAACCCTGGAATGTAAGGAAAAGTTGTTGGTTGCAAAGCAATTGCTGAGGAGTGCAACTGCAAGTCTGGAAAACTCAAAACCGCCACAGCCGCCCGCGTCATCGAGTTGGCGATATCATAACCCACATCCACACCGGCAACATAGCGCACCTCCCCCAGCCGATCTTCTGCAATCACCTCAGATCGCAGTTGCTGTTGAATTGCGATAGCCTCCTGAGTCGTCTGAGGCCAAGTGTGAGTCCGGTTAATCTTCATTTTCTTATATTATATTCAGGCTGACACCTATCATTTTTACTCTCCAGCATGATAAAAGAGGGATTGCTAGTATTACGATCAACCTGATGGCATCCTCCAAGCAAATCGAGCTTGTCGGCAACTTGAGCGCTAGTCGCCGCGCATAACATCAACTTCCTTAAACCGCACCGACGACGTTTGCGATAAAGGATTGGCAAGCTTTGTCAGGAGACGGCGTTATTCCTAAACTTGATAATCAGCATGGGATTTGCCGTAAAATTTAGGATATTTTTTTTTCAGAAACATCAAAGCCGGCACAATCTAAATTTGTCCCACTCTCTCAGTCCTAGCAGTACAATTCAGTATCATCAAATTCTTGAGGCGAGCGAACCATGAAAGATGCAAAATTTCTTTACAACCCCAACCTTATTCCTTACCTTGTCGGCGGAATCGTCCTCGTCTTGGCGGCAATCTTATTCAAACCTTTTGTCATTGTGAATTCGGGGCAACGGGGTGTTGTGATGCAGTTTGGCAAAGTTCTGCCCAATGTTTTGGATGAAGGTATTCACCCGATTGTGCCGATTGTGAACACGGTTAAAGCAATCAGCGTTAAGGTGCAAAAAAGCGATGTCGAGTCAGAAGCAGCTTCTAAAGACTTGCAAGACGTAAAAACACTGGTTGCCGTCAACTGGCATATTGACCCCAAGCGGGTGAATGAAGTTTACCAACGCATCGGTGATGAAACCGACCTTTTGAATCGGATTATTGCGCCCGCCGTGTCTGAAGTGGTCAAAGCAGCAACGGCAAAAAAAACCGCAGAAGAAATTATTACCCAGCGCACAGAACTCAAACAAGAAATTGACACTGCACTCAAAGAACGTCTCGCCGCTTACGGAATTTTAGTTGATGATGTGTCTTTGGTGGATATATCTTTTTCTCCGGAATTTGCCAAAGCAATTGAATCCAAACAAATTGCCGAGCAAGACGCCAAACGCGCAGATTTTACTGCTTTAAGAGCTGAAAAAGAAGCCCAAGCAGAAATTAACCGTGCTAGAGGACAAGCTGAGGCGCAGCGCTTGCAGCGGCAAACGATATCCGCTGAGTTGCTTCAACAGCAAGCGATTGAGAAATGGAATGGCCAGTTTCCAATGGTGATGGGTGGCAGCAACACTCTGCCTTTTATCAATCTTAATCCGTCAAACTTGTCATCTGGTTCCGCGCCGGTGGCTCCCGCTCAGTAAGTTTTATTATGATGAGATAAAGGTTATTAGCTATTAGCTTGATGTTGTTTTTTCAGTATTCTTTTGTTGGTTAAAAATGAAAGATAAATCAATAGAAAAGCTAATAGCTAATCGCTATAAAGAGGGTCATAAAAAATTATAATAAAATAGCGTAGCCATTACTGATATTTGTAAATAATTTGCTATTAAATATAGTAAATTTATGCAAATTTTTGCATTAAGATGTTAATATTATCTGCGTGCATTGGGGGTTAAAAAATCAAATTTTGCAATAACTATCTTATGGATGTACTGCCGGCTTTAAAAACTAGCAGGATAGATGAGGAGATATAATTTTAAATTAGTACATCTTTAATAAAAGATAATAAAAATAGTTAGGGGATGTGCCGGCAAATCTAGTACAAACTGCAAAAGACTTCGTTTTGTTCAAAATAGCCGGCCATGATGCGATCAGCTAAATTACCGCTATTTTGCCGAAAACCCGCTGAAAAGTTAACGCAGAGTTTAAGAACTTGTTAAATCTTCCGGAAAAGCCAGATTTCTGTGGCTAACTATAAATCATAAGATACCTCCTAACTGCGTTCTTTGCCCCATTTGCGCCCTCCGTGCCAGATGGGGTTTTATGTTTGAGGGGTTGGGGGTGCAAGCCGGCACTGAACCTGGTAGGCTGGGTCAATTGGTTAATCGTTGACCTATGCACAGCAATCGACTTCCTCCAGGCGAGATGGGTTTGCCTGGAATCGGTCAAACTCTGCAATTTCTTTTTGACCGGGATTATCTTCAGAAACGCTACGCCCAGTATGGGCCAATTTTTAAAACTCGCTTCCTGGGCAAACCGGCTGTATTTATGATCGGCCCAGAAGCGAATGAATTTCTCTTAGCCAGTCATGCCGAGCATTTTTCCTGGCGAGAAGGCTGGCCTGAGACGTTTAAAATTTTGTTGGGGGAGTCGCTGTTTGTTCAAGATGGCGAAGAACACCGGCGCAACCGGCGACTGATGATGCCGGCATTACATGGCCCAGCGCTGACTAGCTATCTGACTACGATGGAATCGATTACGCAGCGCTATCTCCAGCAATGGGAACAGCAAAAAGAGTTCCGCTGGTTTGAAGAATTTAAACAGCTAACTTTTGACATTGCCAGTGAGTTGCTGCTGGGTGCAAGTGCCGGCCCTGAAGTCGCTAGACTCAGCCAGCTATTTTCTACCCTGACAATGGGTTTATTTTCCCTGTTTCCGGTGCGCTTGCCGGTGACACAGTTTGGTAAATCGGTTGCCGCGCGAAACCAACTGCTGCAACACATCACCACAGTTGTGCGGCAACGGCAGCAAAACCCAACAAACGATGTACTTAGCTTGTTATTACAAGCTAGGGATGAGGAAGGCAACAGTCTTAGCCTGAAAGAATTGACTGCCCAAGCGATGCTGATGCTGTTTGCCGGCCATGAAACCACCACGTCGATGCTTACTTGGTTGTGTCTGGAGTTAGGCCGGCATCCAGAAATATTAGAACGCGCCAGAAACGAACAGCAAACGCTAGCAGAAAAAGGGCCGGTGAATTTAGAACAATTAGGGCAAATGCCCTATTTAGAGCAAATTCTGCTAGAGGTGGAACGCTTGCATCCGCCGGTTGGGGGTGGGTTTCGCGGCGTGGTGAAACCCTTTGAGTTTAATGGTTATTATGTGCCGGCTGGATGGCTGGCACTGTACTCGATCAAAATGACTCACAACCTGCCAGAGATTTACCCCGAACCCACCCGATTTGATCCAGATCGCTTCAGTCCCAGCCGGCAAGAACATAAAAAACAACCCTTTAGTTTAGTCGGATTTGGTGGTGGGCCAAGAGTTTGTATCGGCATTGCCTTCGCCAAGATGGAGATGAAAATCGTTGCCGCGCAATTATTACGACAGTATCAATGGGAATTGTTACCCGATCAAAGTTTAGAAACCGTTGAGGTTCCCACACGGCGTCCGAAAGATGGCTTGCGGGTGCGATTTCAACGGCTATAATTCGCAGGAAATGCAGGTTTGCTTAAAACAAGTGTAATTAGATGTAACAAGTCTCAATGTCAAGATATTAAAGACCGGCTTATAAAGTTGAATAATATTAATAGTTGATTCCAGCGGGATGCTACAACAGAAAAGAGCGCTGCGGAGGAGAGATGAATCAACTAATTTTAGAGTGGTTAGAAGCCGGTCAGCCCAGATCCCAAACAATCCAAGACCAACAGCCTAGCAAACATCCGGGAACCGTCCGTATCGGTCGCGACCCCAGCCGGTGTGATATCGTATTGACGCATCCAACCGTATCAGGGCTGCACGTCGAAATCTTTTTTAACCGGCAGCAAAATAACTTTTCATTGCGGAACCTTCGCGATACAAATCCACCCGCTGTTGATGGACACCGGCTAACTGTGGGAGAACTGCCTCTCCACCCAGACAGCAGAATTCTCTTAGGCGAAGTGGAACTCAACGTTGTTACCGTATCTGTGACAACTTCCGGCGTTGCGCCGACAGTTATCGCCTCTCCACCGGCAGCAATTCCAGCATTTCACTCACCCGCAAAGCCGGTTAAACCTGCAATTTCTCCCACTGTCCCCCCAAACGCTAGTTACGGTTTAGAGTGTCCCTGTTGCCACCGCATTTCCCCCTACGAACGGCTAGACTTGGGCTGTCCTTGGTGTGGCACTTCCCTGGCAGCAGCGGTTAGTGTTGTTATGCCTAACTGATACTTAGCGGGCATGGGGCATTGGGGATTGGGCATGGGGCATTGGGCATGGGGCATTGAATGAGGGGGAGATGGGGAGAAATTTTCAATGCCTTCCTAGGTTGTAATAACGACCACAATCTACCTAAGAAAGGAAAAATCCACTACAAACTCACCCATACCTTTAGGTTGGCGCAGCCTTACCCCTACCTTTAGGTTGGCGAAGCCTTGCCCATACCTTTAGGTTGGCGAAGCCTTGCCCCATGCCCCATGCCCAATGCCCCATGCCCCATGCCCCATGCCCCATGCCCAATGCCCAATCCCCAATGCCCAATCCCCAAAAATCTATTATCTAAAATCTTAAAATGGTATCACCTGTACAAATACGATTGAGATGGGACGATCCAGCGACTGGGGAACGGCGAGAACCTGTGCTGGGTTTGCCCATTGCCCTAGGACGAGAATTTTCTCAAATGCCTGCAGAAATTGCCGGCAATCGCGTTTCCCGCTTGGTACTCAATAGCGATCAAGTTTCTCGCTTCCATGCCTTGATTGATATGGAGTCGGGCGGCTTGGTTGTTGTTGATCAAGGCAGCCGCAACGGAACGTTTGTCAATGGGACGCTTCAGCAGCGCTGCGCCTTGGCGAATGGCGATACACTGCAAGTTGGCCCTTACCAGATTAATGTCTCGTTTGCCGGTTCTGCCCCTGCCCCAACACAGACAAGTAATTCGCCAATTTTATTTAATCCTCATACGGATCTGCCCGATCCCACCCAGCCGCCACAGCCGCCGGTGATTGCTGCCGGCTTTCCACCTCAAGCTTTTATAGATTCTAAAATCGTGCCGGTGCAAGATTTGCACGCAACAGGGTTGCCGGTGGATGAAATTGATTATGCGGCGATTGGTGCCGGCTTAGGTAGTTTTATCTGGGTTGATTTATTGCGGATTTTTGGGGTTAAACCTGGGCAAATTGCTGCTTTAGGGATGGAGAAAGAACCTTACGCCCGTTATCGCCGGCTTTGCCTCAATTCCCAAATTCCTTTACACGAACGGTTGCGTTCCAATTCAGATTCCTGTCCCGATAATATATGGGGTTGGCCGAGTTATGCCCTGCGGGAGGCTTGGGGCGACTTTTTTAAAGGACAAATTGGGGCATCTTTTAAATATTTGTGGCAAGTCTTTGCAGAACCAACCTTTGCTGAAACTTACACGCCTCGCGCCGGCAATGTATTTAATTCCATTGATCGAGAAGCCACGCGCATTGGTTGGGATGGCATCTTTCGCTACGGGCGCATTCGGGCAATTCGCAAAACCGATGATGGACGCTATGCCATCGCTTATTCGCGGGGAGATGCCAGCCGGCGAGATCGGGCGTTTCTCCTAACAAGATATGTGCAAATCGCCACCGGCTATCCGGCGATTCAATTTCTCCCCGATTTGCAAGATTACCGCGAAAAAACCGGCGATTTTAAATCAGTCGTAAACGCCTATGAAGATCATAAACACGTTTATGAATATTTAGAGCAAAATGGTGGCACCGTATTAATTCGCGGACGGGGAATTGTAGCCTCTCGAATTGTGCAGCGAATTTATGAAGCGCGGCAGCGGAATCCGAATATTTCCCTGTTACATTTGATGCGATCTCCTAAGCCTCAAGGTAACAAATTTGGCAGTGCTCAGCGCCAAGTTAAAAACCACTATGAATTTCAACCTTTTAACTGGCCAAAAGCCGGTTGGGGTGGCGAAATGCGGGCAGTGCTAGAAAAGGCAACTCCGGAACAGCGCAAGCGTTTACTGGCAGACTGGGGTGGCAGTACAACGGCAGATCGCGGAGATTGGAAACGCATTGTTCAAGAAGGATTAAATCAGGGTTGGTATCAGATTGCATTTGGTGAAGTTGAACGCGTTGAGGGCGAACAAAATGGCATTATTACTTATATTCAGGAGAAGGGATTTAAGGGGCAAGTAAAACTAGAGGCTAACTTTATTATTGACGCCACCGGCCTTGATGCTCATGTTACCGCAAATCCTTTACTAAATGATTTGGTTAACTGTTACAATCTTCCGCTAAATCATTTGGGACGCCTGAGTGTTGCCAATGATTTTGAATTAGTAGAAATGCGGGCAGATCGAGGCCGGATGTACGCTGCCGGTGCGATTACATTGGGCGGCCCTTATGCGCCGGTTGATAGCTTTTTAGGCTTACAATATGCCGCACTTCGCACGGTTGATAGTTTAGCCGCAGCGCGTGCAATAGGAATCAGCCGGCTCAATTTACTCACTTCTTTAGGGCAGTGGTTAAAATGGGTTGCCAATCAATCTCCCTAATCAAAAACTTCTATCCCAAACTTAAATCAAGATGACTCCAACTTTACTAGGCCGGTGGCAAAGCCGGTTATTACTCTTCGCTACCGTTGGCGTGTTGCTAACCCTTCCCTTTTTTCTTGGCATGATTGGCAATAAACCAGGTGCAATTTATTTTTGGATACTGGGATATTTGGCAATTTTCGGCCTTGGTTGGGATTTCCTTTATAACTACCTGCAAAAATTTCGCTGGGATTATGATTGGCCAGGAGTTTTTCAACTGCTTGCCGGCATCTGGGAAGGAATTTTTGTATCGATTTTAGCGATAGTAATTGGTTTGCCTGGGGTGCCAAAGGGTCAATTTGAACTGCCTTTATTTGTGCTTCATTACAGCATAGTGTGGTTGGGAATTTATATCGCTTCTCAATCCTTAATGCGTATTTTGTTTGTGCGCTGGCGTTTTAAAGGTGGTGAGTGGTTGTAAGGATTTTAATCAGGCCGGCAGCAAAAAAAAGCATTTTTTATTAATAATATTCTTTAGTAATAAATATTTTTTAATAAAAAATGCCAAATAAACAACTACCACAAAATCCCTGAAACCGAACTATTAAACGCATCAAACTATCAACCTCATCTGTGTCCATCTGTGTGCATCTGTGGTAAAAAAATCCCCCATTAATCTCAACCACCAACAAATAACCCATCTGCGTTTATCTGCGTGCATCTGCGGTTAAAAAAATAAACCCCTGCAATAACTGCAATGAACCCTATACAAATAATAGTCTCCTCAGCAACCTCAGCAAATGCAACTATTTTGCCCCTAACCGATCCAGTTTACATATTTTGTATTCTGCTATTAACAATTTATATTGCCCCCTCGCTTGCGAAGCTATTACGCTTGCCGGCATTGGTTGTGCTAATTATTTTAGGAACAATTCTTGGCAGCAACGTTTTAGGTATTTTATCACGAGATGCTCAGCTAATTTTCCTAGAAAAAATAGGCTTGCTTTACATTATGCTGTTAGCCGGCATCCAAATGAATTTGAGTAATTTCAGACAATTGGGTGTCCGGGCACTTGTGTTTGGCTTACTAACCTTTGGAGTTCCGTTTATTGTGGGGTTCGGTTCCGGTCAATTATTAACCGGCACCTTCGTTTCCAGCCTGCTTTTAGGAATTCTTTATTCGCCGCATACGCTAGTTTCATACCCCATTATGACTCGCTTAGGAATTGTTCAACAAGAAGCCGTAGGTGTGGCGGTAGGTGGCACAATTGTTACTTCGATTTTAACATTAACCGGCTTTTCAGTTGTGCAGGCAATTGCCGGCGGCAGTGTGGGAATAATTTTATGGGTAAAGCTTTTAGTTCTGCTGCCGGTGTTGATCATGCTATGCTTTTGGGGCATTCCAAAGTTAGGGCGTTTAGTCTTAAAAGAAAAAGAAGAATCTCTGCAAACTCAGTTTATTTTTGTTCTAACTTGTTTGTTTGTGGTTGCCTCTGGCACTGTATTATTAGGAGTTGATTCGATTGTCGGGGCATTTATCGCCGGCCTTTCTTTAAATCGCCTGATTCCCCTCACCAGTCCGTTAATGAATCGAATTGAATTTGTGGGAAATAGTTTATTTATTCCGGCTTTTTTAATTTCAGTCGGCGTTTTATCGAATCCCAGTGTTCTCTTCACTCACCCTGAAAATTTAGGCATCGCAATCGTAGTAATTTTTGGGGCTGCCGGCGCTAAATTTATGGCTGCATGGATTACCGGCCAGGTTTTTAAATACTCTTTTGCAGAAATCATGGTCATGTTTAGCCTGACGATGTCCCGCGCTGCTTTAGTTTTAGTAATTGCTTTATTTGGCAAAAATTCAGGATTGCTTAACGATGGAATTTTTAATGCCATCATTCTTTATATTGTCGTAACTTGTCTGCTTGGGCCGTTAATCGCAGATACTTTTGGAAAAAAGATTGCAATGATTAAAAATTAACTGAAAATCTAATCCATCCCACCGAAAGCAGCAAATCCAATTCCCAAAACAAGCAAAACAATCACCACTAAAAGGAGTAATAACATAATTCCCCAGAAAATGAAGCCGCCAACCGCCCATGCTCTTTGATGGGCTTTAAAAGCAGCAATACTGTGCCACCGGCGACTTTTCCACGCCCATTCATTGCCTTTCAATCCTAAAATAATTGCCATTGTTGGCAAGGCTAAACCGAAGGTAATAATTGATATATCTAGCCAAGCTAATGCCCCAATCCAAACTTGATTAGTAATAAACCAGAAACCCGGCAGCAAAAAAGCCCCCCAATTCCAACCAAGAATTTCCTGTGGCACTTCCATAGAACTGTCAAATAGCCCACCTTGCCCAGAATTATTAGACGCAATCGGCTTAGAATTAGGCGGATGAGTGGGTAGGCGATTTGGGGCAACAGACTGGGTGACTTGAGTTGCCGGCAGATTAAAAGAAGAATCCAATAATTGCTGGATTTCTTCTGCATATTGAAACCGATCAACTGGCTGAGAGGATAACATTCGTTTCAAAATACCCTTCAGTTGAGGGCTGATTGTTTTCAGGTGCTTCTCCCAAATCCAATTCATTGTATGGGAATCGATCAAGTCTTGCGGCTGTTTGCCGGTCATTAATACAATTGCTGTCACAGCTAAAGCATACAAATCGCTGTGAGGCGCAACAATACCGGCTTGCATTTGCTCATCTGGTGCGTAACCAATTTTACCCAAACGAGTCGCACTCGCAGAAGTTTGTGAGCCGGCAACCTCATTGGCAATTTGCTTAACACCGCCTAAATCAATTAACACCGGCATCCCATCTCGTTCGCGGCGAATAATATTATCTGGGGCAATATCGCGGTGAATAATTCCCTGCCGGTGTAGATAACTTAACACCGGCAGCAATTGCTGTAATAATTCAACAATTTCTGTTTCGCTAAAACATTGACCTCGCTGTTGCCGGTTATCCAACAGCGATTGATACGTTTCTCCTTCAATAAAATCTTGCACTAAAAACAGCCGTTTTCCCTCACGAAAGAATTCCCAAAATCGAGGAATTTGAGGATGCTGAAGTTTGTGCAGCATTGCTGCTTCCCGCTGAAACAGTTCCTCTGCTTTCTGAACGGCAGAAGTTCCTTGCAAAGAAGGCGTAAGTTCCTTAAGCACAACGGGTTCATTAAAGCGTCCCGTATCTTCGGCTAAATAAGTTTTACCAAATCCCCCTTGACCGATAGGATTTTTGATTAAGTATCTGTCCCGCAACCGCATTCCCGGTATTAAATCTCCAGCGCTTGCTGTGCCGGCATTCTGTCCCTGCAAAGATTCCCCGCAGTTTTCGCAAAAACGTGACGTAGCCGGATTTTGATGCCCGTTGCTGCAAGTAATCACACTCATAAAACTCCTTAACCTGTGCTGATCACCCCACGTATCTAAGTCAATTCTAGCGAGTGTTTGAAGAACACAAGATACTTTAGTGTTTCAGGTGAAGATCGCGCATTTTCTTTAGGCAGGTTGCTATTGTCGTTTGGCAGGGCCATCTCTGACCTCAACCAACTCCTCAACTGTTGCCCCCAAAATTCGCGCTAATGAGACTAATTGACTGTTAATAACTTCTTCGCCGGCATAAATTTCTTGCAGTTCTTGAGGGGATAAACGATAAGAATCGCAGAAACGGGCAAATTCCTGATCGCCAACATTCAGTTCGGCTTGTCGATCTCGCAGCATCACCGCAATTGCCCTACTTCCATATTTGGGGCGATCAGCCATGAGTAAGTATTTCTGGATCAGCTCATCAAGTTTTCTTTTGTCCCCGCCAGACTGCTTTAGCAACTCAGCACAAGCGAGTTCTAAGGCTTTGCGTAGCTTTTCTTCATCATTCATTACTTGAACAATTTTTGCCACATATTCCCGCCGGCCAAATCCGACTAATGCCCCCTCATAGAAAATCGGAAAATAAGCAACTTTTGCTCCAAACTTCCAAGGTAAATCGTTATTATTTTGTGTCATAGCTGCACCCTCTTCAGTGGTTCAATTTCTCAATTTTAATGACAACCAACTCCCATCAATTTAAGTTGTAACAATTTTTGGAGTATTTTTTTAGGTTACACTTTGGAAGTTGGTTTAGATCGCTCTGTATTTAAGCAAAAACTGCTACGATTAACGCTGCTTATGCTAATTTTCAGAAAAAATAGCTTTCCGAGACTTTCAAGCTTTTTGATTTTGTTCCACTTCATTTAAAGGAAGGAACAAGATTGTTAGCATTCCGGGAATTGTTAGAATGCAGACAATAATGAAAAAGTTATAATAGCCAACTCCTTGCTGAATCGGGCCACTGATAAATTCAGCCACCATTTTCCCCAAAGCCATGAAGCCGGTTGAGATGGCATAATGAGAAGTTTTATATTTGCCCTTTGAGGTGTACATTAAATAAATCATGAAAGCGGTGAAGCCTAATCCATATCCGAACTGTTCTATGGAGATAAGCGGATATATCCACTGGACTGGAAGCTGACGGGAAGCGATGTAAACATAAAACACATCGGGGACATTTAAGGCTAAAGCGAGAGGCCAAATGGTCTTTTTTAAGCCATATCTTGAAACAATCAATCCTCCTAAAACGCCTCCGATGATGAGCGAAGTTACTCCAAATGTGCCATAGATTATCCCCACCTCTTTCGTCGCGGCTGCTGTATCTAAACCACTTTGTTGGAGATAATCTAACAAAAATAGCTTTCCAATTTTACCCAGCATGACTTCCGCAAAGCGGTACAATAAAATAAACGCCAATGTCGCCCAAATTTTAGGCTGGCGGAAGTACGAGGCGATTACTTCTAAAAAAGGGGCTGTCTCTTGGCTTTCTCTGTTTCTAGCGTTGGATAAATCACTATCAGGAAACGGTAAAATTAGCTGGTGGTAAATAAAACTAGCTGCAAAGATTAAAGCGGAAACACCTAAAGTTATGCTCCAGCTTAAAGGAATATTACCTAGAGTTCCTCCAAGCTGACCGGCAAAGGCGACTAAAAATCCAGTGCCAAAAATCAAAGCGACTCGAAACGCAACGTTGCGAATGCCGGCAAACAGCGCTTGCTGTTCTGGACTTAATGCCAACATATAATATCCATCTGCTGCAATGTCATAAGTCGCAGAGATAAATGCAGCGAGACTAAAGGCTAGCAGCGACAGAAAAAAGAAATTGGGTAGAGTGAAGGAGAAGGCTGCCAAAATTAAGCAGCCAATCATGGCTAACTGGGTGTAAAGTACCCACTTTCTTTTGGTTGAGTAAATATCAACAAAAGGTGCCCATAAGGGTTTAAGTACCCAAGGAAAATTCAGTAAACTTGTGAAAGCGGTAATTTGAGCGTTGGGAATTCCCAGACTTTTATAAATGATATCCAAAACGCCAGTGATGATAACGTTAGGGAGACCTTGAATAAAATAAAGGCTAGGAATGAAAGTCCAAGGATTGCGATAATTAACTTTTTTTGATTCCATTAGATTGAGCTGGGTGGAAGCTGAATGAATTTGATTTAAACATTTGTGAGGAGAAGGAACAGCAGAGATGAGGTAAAATTTTCACCCCATGACTCTGATCAGTTCCCATGTCTCACTTATTTTTATCCGGGTTTAATGGCGACTTTAATGACTTGCCGATCACGCATTTCATGGAACACTCGCTCTAAATCTTTCAAAGGCCGGTGTTCGCTAATCAGTAATTCAAATGGAATCGTGCGACTCGCTAAAAGTGATAAGGCTTCCCGAACATAAGCCGGTGTGTTGTGAAAAACTCCTTTGAGGGTGAGTTCGCTGTAATGTAATTGTTCTGTATTCACCGTGATGGTGGTGTCACGCGGACAACCGCCAAATAAGTTTACAGTGGCACCGGCACGAGCACACGCAATTGCTGTTTCCCACGCTGCCGCCACTCCAGTGGCTTCGATCACGACATCCGCACCCCATCCTTCCGTCATTTGTCGCACGAGTTCGGGAATATTTGTCGCCTGACTCTTTACCACATCTTCCTGTTGATGCCCATTCGGTAATTGATGATAATTAAACGCCTCAGATGCGCCTAATTTTTTACCAATCTCCAGCCGGCTGTCGTTGCCACCGAATAATATTACCTGTGCATCCCGATTGGCTAATACTGCCACAAACATTAAACCAATTGCGCCATCTCCGAGCACGACAACGCGATCACCGGCTTTGACGTTGGATCTCGCCACACCATGAAGTACACAGGCTAACGGTTCTGTCATCGATGCCAAAGCGTCTGGTAAAGCTTCAGGCACCGGCAGCATATTATGCTCCACAATTGGCGCAGGAATCTTTAGGTACTCGGCAAAGGTGCCGTTATTCCAGGTCAAATTCGGGCAAAGTGAATATTCTTGCCGGCTGCAAAAAAAACACTTATAGCAGGGTGCGGAGTTGTTTGCAACCACCCGATCTCCCACGCGCCAGCCGGTGACACCTTCTCCGAGGGCCACAATTGTGCCGGCTGCTTCATGGCCAAATAATGTAGGTGGTTTCAGCATTTTCGCATGGCCACCACGCCGCCAAACTTTCAAGTCTGTGCCGCAAGTCGTTGCGGCTGCCACCTGAACAACCACCTCACCGGCAGCCGGTGAAGGATCGGCGACGGATTCTAAACGTAAGTCTTCTTGTCCGTAGAGTAACGCTGCTAGCAAGATAAACTGCCCCTAACCGTCGATTTCCCCGATTGTATCAGGGCGACTGTTGCGATTTGAGGGGCAAGCGTTAAAACTCAAGTGGGAATTGGAAGTCGGGTGACAAAAATGCTGAATTCCCACATCCGTAGCTTGCTTGGTGCAAAGCGGTAGGATGAGGCGTAGCAATTTTAGATTGTGTGGCTGATGAAAATTTTGATGGGTTAATTTTTAAGTCAAAATTTCTAATTCAAGCCTTCTAGATGAAAAATAATTTTTCTTTTTTCTATCTAACCTTAAGCCGAAATTAACTAAACTTTTATCATTTATTTTTCGAGAAAGCTTCTAATCAAAAAGCCCGTTTTCAAAAAAAACGAGCTTCCCTGCCTATTTTTGCTTTAATCTTTTAGTTTTTAATTTGAGAGCGAGCGTGTAACTTATGCTTGTACGGATGCTGAGAGGCGTGACGGTTGACTGAGGCTGTCACTCAGAGGCTGGCAACTCGCAATCAAAAGGGGCATTTCTTGCCGGCAGGTCATGCAAAACCAATACATACCTCCATGCCTTATGTGACGCAGCATTTGGTAACTACCGCAACAAGGACAGGTCATGCTTCGCATACTCATCTGCTTTACCCCTAAAAAAGTTTGTTAACCCAACCGATATAAATGGTAAGTGGTCACGCCTAACCTCTGA
The DNA here is from genome assembly GCF_014695715.1 of Microcoleus sp. FACHB-68. Taxonomy (NCBI): domain Bacteria; kingdom Bacillati; phylum Cyanobacteriota; class Cyanophyceae; order Oscillatoriales; family Microcoleaceae; genus Microcoleus; species Microcoleus sp. FACHB-68. The sequence continues at coordinate 164,935 of NZ_JACJOT010000002.1, read as the reverse complement.
ATCCCCCTCTGGGAATATCTCAAGTTAGAAAACTTGGATATTTCTATTTAACAAACTGGAGAATTCGTCTAGGCAGACACACGGGGATCAAGGATATGACCATTGATATTACATATTCGACCTTCTAAAACTTGTTGATAAGCGGCCTCATATTCATCAACCATTGTGCTTACGCTGAAGTTACTTAATACCCGATCTCGGCAGGTTTGTCTGTTCATTTCTAAAGCAGCGGGGATCAAAGTTGCCATCTCTTCATAGCTTTGGCAAACGAAGCCGGTTGTACCGGGGGCAATTACTTCTGGAACCGAACCTAGCCCCATGCCAAGCACAGGAGTACCAACAGCCATTGACTCAATCATTACCAGGCCAAAAGGTTCACGCCAGCTAATGGGAAATAAAGTAGCGGCAGCATTGGCTAAGAGTTCAACTTTTTCGGAATGGTTGACTTCACCCAAATATTCGATTTGTTTGCCATCAATGAGAGGAGCGAGTTCACGTTCATAAAACTGCCGGTCAACTGCATCTAGCTTGCCGGCCATCTTTAAACGCCAGCGGGTGGCGCGGGCAATGGCAATGGCGTGTTGGGGGCCTTTTTCTGGAGAAAGACGCCCCAAAAAAGCCAGGTAGGGAGGGTTTTGAGGTTGAGGGTTGAAGGGGTAATCTTGAGGGTTGATGCCGTTGTAAACCGTGCGAATGTAGTTCATTCCCGGTTCTCGCTGGGCGTCGCTAATGCTGATATAAGGTTGCTGCCGGTGATGGCTAAATAATTTACGGTTGTCGGGTGTTAAAACGCCATGAAGCGTGTGGACAGTCGGCGTTTTAACCAAATTACAAAAGGGCAGGGCAGCACATCCCATGTGGGAGTGGATAATGTCAAACTCTGCTGCCTGTTCGTAGACGCGGCTCAGTTGCAGCATTTCATAAATTCCGGATTCTCGCACATTCGGGTCTGAACGCAAGGCGCGGGGGTGAACAGATTCTAACCGCGCTAAGGTTTCAGAATCACCAGAGGCAAATAAGGTTACTTCATGGCCCCGACGAACCAGTTCATCGGTTATGTGGCCCACAACCAATTCAATGCCGCCGTAAGCAGGAGGCGGAACTCGTTCCCACAACGGTGAAACTTGAGCGATTTTCATAGGTTTGTCCCGTCCTTGTTCAAAGACTTTAAACTATATCTCTATGTAGAGATATACAGACATAGGCGCGACTGCCAGATGGAAGTTAAGGCGTTTAGATGGAGCAAAGCAGATGAGCTAAGCCTTTTACAGTTGCAACGACAGTTGCTCGGCTCATGTCTGACAAAACCTTAACAGGAGTGCCGGTGGAAGTGCGAGTCGGGTTAACCGTCACAAAATGTAAAGGAAAGTTAAGACGGGTGACAACGCAAGTGGTGATTACCGTACCAAAGAGCAGGAGATATCCCAATAGGCAATCCCGTGGAGGCAATTGGATGCTACTCCACTGAGTTCATTTGCTCAGATTGAGAGGGGGAGGGGGAGAAAAATTTAAGATGTTGATTGATTTGCCGGCAGCCCAACTTAGATGGGCTTTACCTTACCCACTTGTCTGGTTAAACGCCCACTCTTTGAAAAGCCGGCCTGAGTTTTATTCCCTAAATTTGAGCGCTGCTGTGTCTTCGGCTACCCGCTTGCCTTCATCAAGCAGATAATCAAAAAATGCGCGTGCAACAACCGAGAGCTGTTTGCCCTTGGGATAGATGACATACCACTGCTGGCGGATAGGAAAGTTTTCTACATCCAAAATTGTCAGCATACTTGTGCCCCCTTCTAGGGCTAAAACATGGCGAGATAAAACGGATATTCCTAAGCCGCCGGCAATCGCTTGCTTAATTGCCTCATTGCTGCCCAGTTCTAGCCGGATCTTGAGCTTAATGCCGTGTTCCTCAAACATTCTCTGCACCGCTCCCCGCGTTCCCGATCCAGGCTCACGAATGATAAAGGGTTCGCCGGTGAGGCGCTCTATGGGGATGTTTTTTTGTCCCGCCAGTGGATGATCGTGCGGTGCCAACACCTCCAGGGGATTTTCCAGAAAAGGGTGGCAGCTAACGTCAAAGCTGGTTGGGGGTTGGCTCATAATTTGCAGTTCGTCCAGGTTGTCATTCAGGCGGTCTAATAAGCCTTCGTGGTTGGTCACCTGGAGGGAGATATCAATTCCGGGATAGCGCCGACAAAATGGGCCGAGTAAACGCGGCACAAAGTATTTAGCGGTCGTGACAACGCCTAGCCGCAGTTGGCCCTGTTTGAGACCCTTCATATCTGCGACTGTCATCTCAAATTGAGAGAGCCGCTCGAATACCTCTCGGCAGGTGGCCAGCAGTTCGCGACCGGCATCTGTGAGATAAAGCCGCTTCCCCACCTGTTCAAACAGTGGCAAACCGACTGCCTTTGTCAGCTGCTTCACTTGCATTGAGACTGTGGGTTGAGTGAGAAACAATTCTTCGGCTGCGCGGGTAAAGCTACCGTGCCGTGCAGCCGCTTCAAAAACCTTCAATTGATGAAGCGTTGCCTGCTTCAAGGGACTTACTCCTGAACCTAATCATAGAATATTATCTATGATCTTAATTACAAACAATTACTTTTGTTTATGAATTTAGCAAGTTATTATCAAATTAATCTCACGAGCGTAAGTCCTCTTCCAATGGGTGTTGCACTGGTGTGTGAGGGTTTAGGAGCAGAGTTTTCTTTAGACTCCTATCCTGAAGTTGGTTTTCTGTAGGAACCAACCAGGGATGATCCTCGCGGCCTTACCAAGTCAGCCGGTGCTACACTTTTTCATCTCATCACTAAAATCGGCCAGTCTTATGGGTCTGCCTGTTGTTCTTTCTGTTTGGGTAACTCCTTCAACTCAGGAAGTTCCACAAGTTCCTTCTCAGCCTCTTTAGGAGCCGGCAACTTTTCTAAATCTGGTAACTGTACGAGTTCTTTTTCCGCCTGCTTCTCTTTCTCCTTAACATTTATTGGCATTAACAGAGGTTTGTGTTGCTCGATCCAGCAACTCGCCACCGGCAGCGTTTTCTCCAAATCCTCCAAAGGCCGGGGAATCACCATTAACGAGTTAAAGTCCCCTATCCGCTCAGCCTCATACATACCGGCCTCAACTGCCACGGCGACATCCGCCACGGAACCCCGGATAATCACCGTACACAGGCCATCCCCAATCGTTTCATAAGCAGCCAGTTGTACATCGGCTGACTTGAGCATGGCATCAGCCGCGCCCACCATTGCCGGAAACCCCCGCGTTTCCAAAAGACCGATGGCTTGATTGCTCAAGCGACTGTAACTGTTGCCTTGAACCATCTCATTCCAACGAGTGCCGATCGGTAAGATCGCATCTAAGTTAGGCAAGGGTCGGGCGAGTACCACCTTTGATATTAACTGGCCAAACTGTTCAGCCGTGTCTGCCCCTGCTTCCACAGCGATTCTGACATCGGCAATTTTGCCCCGCACGATGGCTGTGCAATAACCGCTGCCAATTTTTTCGTACCCCACTAAAGTCACGCCGGCAGACTTCACCATCATGTCGGCAGTCCCAACGATGGCTGGAAAACTCCGCGTCGAGACTAAGCCTAGGGCACTTTCCCGAAGCGGGTCTAATTCCCTCGTTTGTTCGAGGGGAGCCGGCAGTTGTTTTCTTAATTCCCTCATGTTGTAGATTTCGATAAAATTTATATGGGCCTATCAAAATCTTTTCTAAAAGCCAATCTATTTTGACTTTTTTGGGGCAACATCACACCCTCACTGGGGAATAGTTTTTGGCAACCGATTCCCTCGAAATGAATTCTGGCAAGTCTCAAGCAAAACTTCAAGTTGCCGTTTTGTAGAGAGAGCGGCCACGAGTGGTGGGTCACACGCATTTATTTTAGGAGGATTTCCGGGTGTTGGCAAGCAACAATCTTTTGCCCGATAAGCCTTTGGCCGGCACCTTCGGAAGTACCGGGCTTTAATAAAATCAAAGTTTTGATAGGTTATTATTTAGTTTGGCTGATTAGTTCAACCATAATCTATAAAACCGGACTGAGCAACTGCTTTATCAGGTGTTGAGAAGTCGGGGCGCTGCTATGCCAACCAAAGGGGACGCGCTGACGCCCGTACAGAAGAGAGAATGGGTTCAACTTCAACTGAAATTTTTCCGTTCCTCTTGATCCTTCTCACCCGTCCCTGATGCTACAGTGAGCAGGAAATGACGGCACCGGCTTGACTAGGGCGCACCGGCAGACGGCCCGTTTGGCGAGTTGCGATTTAAGGACTGGCCGTGAGGAAACAAAGTCAGCATTAGCCGATTTAATTGACGTTGGCCGTGGGTTGCCGTCTGAGGCTGTGCGGGGACTTCTGGTGCTGCCTCGGTCGTGTCAGAAGCAGCGGCGTCAGGAGTCGGATCGGTGCTTTCAGGTGTATTTGCGGGAGTCTCGCTGACCTCAGGATTTGACGGTTCAACCGAGTCATTTGGGCCGGCTACATGAGTATCAGCCGGGGGTTCTGGAGTTAGCCCCCTCTGACGGCTGCTGTCTCCAAATACCGAACCTGCCGGCACCACTTGCTTTTGCTCAATGTCGCTAGACAAAATCGTAGAGCACGCACCGATGCAAGCATTAGCTCCAATTTTGCTAGTGCCCACTACCAGCACCCCTGCCCCGATGATCGCGCCCGCCGCCACCTCCAAGTTTCCTTGGTGTGCGTGGAGAATCGCGCCCATACCGACGCACGCACCGGCAGCGATAGTTATCCGACAGCCGGCATCTGCTTGCAGAATCACCCCCGGCGCGATCGCCGCACACTCATCAATGACCACATCGCCACTAACAAAAAAGTCAGCGCTGCCTATCGGTCGCAGTAGCGGCAAATACATGGAAATAGGAACCTCTTTTTCATCCAGAGTCAGTTGCCAGCACTCAGAAGTCAGGGGTTAGCGATTAATCCCTAGGAACCGTGCAGCTCTGTATTAACATCACTACACTCCCCTGAGCGCTGGCAATTCCTTTAAAAGCCTTTAGCGACGCGAAGCCGTAGCATTAGGCCGCTGGATAATCGTCTCCAGCACGCGGCGCTTGGCTTTGGGGTCAATGCCAATCAGGCGCACGTATTCGCCTTGATGTTCAGCGATGCAAGCTTCTAGGGCAGCCACCACATCAGATTCACGAGTCCCTTCTATCGGGCTACAGCTCTTCCAAGAACTGGTTTGGAACCGGCGCTCGTCGGCGTGTTCCGTGCCAATCTTGTATCCTTGAGCCATCAGTTGGCGCACCTGCTCGATCGTTTCGCTAGCGATGGTAGAACTGCTGACGGATGCACTCGAATGAGCTGAACGAGAGACCTGTGCCGAGGCGGGGGCAGAAGACTTAGACACCCTGCCATTAGGCCGCTGGATAATCGTCTCCAGCACGCGGCGCTTGGCTTTGGGGTCAATGCCAATCAAGCGCACGTACTCGCCTTGATGTTCAGCTATGCAACCTTCTAGGGCAGCCACTACATCGGCTTCGCGATTCGATTCAATCGGCCCGCAGCTCTTCCAAGAACTGGTTTGGAACCGGCGCTCATCGGCATATTCTGCACCAACCCGGTATCCTTGACCCAAAAGCTGCCGGATTTGAGCGTTCAAATCGCTATCGAGGTTGGCACCACTGCCCGATGCAGACCCGCCACTGCGGTTGCGTCCTAATGATGCCGGTGCAGCTGTTGTCGAGCGGTTGGATGCCTTATCATGGGGCCGCTGAACAATGATCTCCTGTACCCGACGCTTAGCTTTGGTGTCAATCCCGATCAGGCGCACGTACTCGCCTTGATGTTCGGCTAAGCACCCTTCCAGTTCAGCAAACACGTCTGCTTCACGACCAGACTGAATTGGCGTACAACTTTTCCAAGAACTGGTTTGGAACCGGCGCTCATCGGCGTGTTCCATGCCAATCTTGTAACCTTGTGCCAATATTTGGCGCACCTGTTCAACGACCTCGGCACTCAAACTCTTACTCTGCATCGAACGACCTCTTGAGCCATTACCATTATTAGATTTTGTTGTATTAGATGTTCCTTTCTCATCACGGACGATGGTAATACAGCCAGCATCCTGAGCGCACTGATACCCAATTCGCAGTGCATCATTAATTCCCACCACATGGCGAGAAAAATGCAGATCGTCTTCTTGAACGTCTGGCAGTCGGTCGGCTTGCTGCTGGTTGGTAATCACAGCCCCCGAAGGAACGTATTTTCCTGGGGGAATCTCCACATCTTGGATCAAGGCGTGCATCATCACGATGCAACCTTTACCTACGCGAGCATTAAATACGGTCGAACGAAAGCCAATAAAGCACTCATCCCCGACATAAGCTGGCCCGTGAATCAGTGATAAGTGCGTAATTGAAGCATTGCTGCCGATCCAGACTGAATAGCTTTTTTGGTCATCCCCTATCACGCGGCCTTGCTCAAGTCCGTGAATCACCACCCCATCTTGAACATTCGTGCCTTCACCGATATGGAAAGGGCTGCCTTCATCGGCCCGGATATAAGTTCCTGGCGCAACCATGACATTCTCGCCGATGCTGACATCTCCAATAATGTTGGAGAAAGGATGCACGAAGGCGGTTTCATGAATACTGGGTTTTGCCAAATTCTTTGACCAGGGGGTTGGGGGCGCCGCTTGATTGCGGGCTGGCATAAATAAGTTCCTCCTTAAACACTTAAAAAGCTTTTTGTCAGGGTTCAGTCGCCAGATGTCAGTTTTCCTTGGCTTTTGAGGAATTACCGCTAACCACGGAACTCTGACAATTGACAGTTATCGATATTGGTCTTTCTTGCTGTAAAGCAGGCGATTGTCCACACTTACGGTATCGATAATCGCCACAACCAAAGCATCGAGGGGCCGATTTTCATTCCCTGGAACTTGGCGGGCGGCACTGCCCCGGGTGACAAGAACCCACTCATCAACGCCGGCCCCGACGGTATCCGCTGCCACCTCATATCCGGGCAAAGGGCGTCCCTCCTCATCTAGGAGTTGCAACAGAAGCAGTTTAGAGCCTCTAAGACTTGGTTCCTTTTGGGTGCTGACGATCGTGCCCCGAACTTTGGCCATTTGCATTAGTTTTTACGGTCTGCCAATCGAGCGAATGCCACCCAGGCTTTCACGAAACTGTTCAACGGCTTCGGTGTAACGAATGGGCAGAACGTACTCTAGGTTCTCGTGAGGACGGGCGATGATGTGGGTAGACAAGACTTGTCCGCCATTCACGCGCTTGACATTTTCTACGCCGGCGGAAACAGAGGCTTGCACTTCAGAGACATCCCCGCGCACAATAACGGTTACACGACCGCTGCCGATTTTTTCATAGCCCACGAGGGTGACGCGGGCGGCTTTAACCATTGCATCGGCTGCTTCTACGACTGCCGGAAAGCCGAGTGTTTCTACCATTCCAACTGCAATTGACATTTGTTCTACTCCTAAATTAAGTTTTGCGGAAAGGACTTTTCCGAGAAATTCCCTGGTTTTTACGTGGCAAAACTGGGCAACAACTGCCAAGTTCTTTTTGAAAGCCTTTAAATCAACGATTAGTGGAGGTTGTGGCCAACTCAAACCTATCGGATTACGCGATTGCCACTGGACAGGTAAAACTCACTAAATTACATTTTCCCCCTGTCTCTGTCTTTTGCGAAGGGGTCAAAGTTTTCTCCCACATGGAGTGTTAGTAGCTTCGGAACTGTTCAACTGCTTCGGTGTAACGAATGGGCAGAACGTACTCTAGGTTTTCATGCGGACGGGCGATGATGTGGGTGGACAAGACTTCTCCCCCATTGACCCGCTTTACTGATTCAACCCCAGCGGCGACAGAGGCTTGCACCTCTGAGACATCCCCCCGGACAATAACGGTACAGCGACCACTGCCGATTTTTTCATAACCCACGAGGGTGACGCGAGCGGCTTTGACCATCGCATCAGCGGCTTCCACGACAGCCGGAAAGCCTTTGGTTTCAATCATTCCAACTGCGATTGACATTTTTTATCTCCTGTAGTCCGAGCGTAATTAACTGGGTATACCCAATTAAGATCCCATAAAATTTTGACGGAAATGCTGATTTTTCCTAAATGAGAAAAAACTTTAGCCTTACCAAATTTAAGAATAGGGAACGTTGGCTACCTTGACAATATAAATCATTATGATTAATTTAAATTAAGTAAATTAAAAAAACTTAACCTTCTGTTCATTGTTGTGACCGGCTGCATCGAAGATGGCACGTTTATGGGCCGGTTGCAGCAGTTTTATAATTTTTTTATTACTTTCACATAAGATAGGCTTTTATCACCGCCATTCTCCACGCCAATAGATGAGGGGCAGCATTGCCAATCGGTTGCCGATTCCTTAGCTCTGGTGGCCAGACAAAAATTACAAAACCCTTATTCTGCAAGACTTTGAGGGCAAACCTAGACTTAAGAGGAAACGCTTTGGCGGATGCTCTTCACAATGGTGAGGGTTGCGCTTATAACCAATTTGTGCATTGCTCAACCGGCAAAGGTTGCTTGTCACCGTGAGCGCAACTAAGCCGGTTTAAACACCTATTGCATTTGAGTACAAAATCCACTTATCTCAGCTTAATAGGTAAAAACGCTTAATCTCTCTAACCCGTATAAGTAAAAATTAGAGGCGTTATTTATGATTTTTTTGTCTGGAATACTTAACTTTCAGGGCAGCTATAGGTTACGCTAGACAGAACAAAAGTTAAAAATTATTCATTGAACTCAGACGGAACTCCCAGGAAACACGGAAAGCGTTTCAACAGAGTTCGGGCAAGGTTCAATAAAGTCGGTAATTTCATAAGGAAATTTAGATGAGAGACTTCTTCCTCCAAACAAGTTGGTGGATACCTTTCTATGGCTTAATTGGCGGGATATTAACCTTGCCGTGGTCAATCGGGGCGATCCGCCGCACGGGGCCACGACCGGCAGCCTACTTTAACCTGTTGATGACCGTCTTGGCTTTTGCTCACGGGTGGATACTCTTCAACTCCACCTGGAACCAAGAACCCCAAGAGGTCATAATCCACTGGCTGCAAACAGCAGATTTAGATTTATCCTTGGCCCTAGACATTTCCAGCGTCAGTGTGGGGGCAATGGAACTGATAACAGGTTTAAGTCTGCTAGCGCAAGTCTTTGCCCTCGGCTACATGGAGAAAGACTGGGCGCTGGCTCGCTTTTTTGCCCTCATGGGATTTTTTGAGGCGGCGATGAGTGGGCTTGCCATCAGTAACTCTTTATTTCTCACCTACGCCCTGCTAGAAATTCTCACCCTTTCCACCTATTTACTGGTGGGATTTTGGTACGCCCAGCCGCTGGTGGTGACGGCAGCGCGAGATGCCTTTTTGACCAAGCGGGTGGGAGATATCCTGTTGCTGATGGGCGTTGTGGCGCTGGCAACGATGTCGGGAAGCTTGAACTTTCCCGATCTGTATGAGTGGGCAGAAACAGCCCATCTCTCTCCCGCAGCAGCTAACCTCTTAGGCTTAGCGTTGATTGCTGGACCCATCGGCAAGTGCGCTCAATTTCCCTTGCATCTTTGGCTAGATGAAGCGATGGAGGGGCCAAACCCGGCTTCTATCTTGCGAAACTCAGTCGTTGTCGCTTGCGGCGCTTATGTGTTGATTAAACTACAGCCCATATTGGTGCTCTCGCCGGCAGCGCAAACAGCACTTATTGTTTTAGGCACGATGACAGCAATTGGTGCCTGTTTGGTGGCGATCGCCCAAATTGATATCAAGCGAGCTTTGTCTCATTCCACCAGCGCTTATTTAGGGCTGGTGTTTATCGCAGTGGGGCTACAATGGACGGGGTTTGCCCTGCTATTGCTGTTTGCCCATGCGATCGCAAAAGCACTTTTATTCATGAGCATTGGCTCTGTGATTATAACAACCAACAACCAAAACCTCACAGAAATGGGCGGGCTTTGGTCACGGATGCCGGCAACCACCACAGCTTTTATCGTGGGTTCTGCTGGTTTAGTGGGACTGCTGCCTTTAGGCGGTTTTTGGGCGCTTAGACAAGGCGTTGATGTTTTTTGGGTCAGCCATCCTTGGGTCGTGGCAGTTGTGTTATTGGTTAACTTCCTCACCGCAATTAATTTAACCCGCGTGTTTCGTCTGGTGTTTTTAGGCAAGCCCCAGCCTAAGACTCGCCGCGCCCCCGAAGTTCCCTGGCCGATGGCAGTACCAATGGTGTCTATGACAGTGATCACGCTGTTAGCGCCGCTGATGATGCTGCACTTGTCACTGTTGCCAGACTGGGCGTACCTGAACCCAGCCGCTGTCGCGCTGCTAATTTTATCGGGCTTAGGCGGCGTTATTGTGGGCAGTTCGCTTTATTTGGAAAGATCTTGGTCTAGATCGATTCTCTCACCTGTGAGATTTGTACAAGACTTGTTATCTTACGATTTCTACATTGACCGGCTTTACCGCCTCACGGTTGTTTTTGCTGTCGAGCAATTTTCAAGGATTACAGCTTGGGTTGACCGCTATGTGGTAGATGGAGCTGTTAACTTGGTGGGACTGAGCGCTATTTTTAGCGGGGAAAGCTTGAAGTACAATGTTTCTGGTCAGTCGCAATTTTATGTACTAACTATCCTCTTAGGAGTCAGCGCTTTAGTGATTCTAATGATGGGTTATGTGCAATAAGTAAGCGGCAAACTGAGAGAAGCGAGAAGTCGGGAAATTGTTTCACTTTTCTCGCTTCTTTCTGTCTCCTTGCGAGAAGCCGGTCAAACTCGTCAAACAAAAACTTTTTTACTAGCTTGTCTATAAACTCTCAATCCCAGCGTTGCCCTAATCTGAGAGTAGGTAAATTCCTATAAGAACTAGCACTAAGGTTCTGTATTTGTGAGCCGGTGATATTTTTAAAAAGTTAAGGGAGTTGGAGACAAAGAGATTTTTGCTTTTTGCCTTAGTTTGCTTTTCCAACTTTCTAAAATAGATATTGAGACAGTGACCCTGTTGACATACAATAGTTTTACATATCTAGTAAGTCATTGACGCCGGCCTAATTTCTGTTATGAGAAAAACTGTTGCCGGTTCCTGCTAAACAAATCTGAGGCCAAAGGGATGTGAGGTTAAACTTGACCGGCTTGTCAGCCAATCAGGTAATGCTGTCATTTCCTCTCTCAAAATGCAGGTTGGCAATGAAAATCCTCTAAAGCTATCATCGACAACTCGGTGAAATCAAAAAATCTAAAAGTTCTCCCTTGGCTTTACGAGTTAGACAGGAGAAATGTATGGCTTATCCCAGGATAGTGCTAAAAAACTTTTTACGATTGATTAAAATAAATGATTTTGCTTTTGCAACGACGCAATTCTTGCAAATCAAAAATAACCGAGTTAAATGCAGGTTAAGATAAGTTATGAGCGCTCACAATTGATGAGCCGGTCGTCATAAAATTTGACTAAAGGAGGGAGATTTATTAATGCTTAGTGCCTTAATTTGGGTGCCAATACTCGCTGCTGCTCTCATTGGGTTCTGGCCAACAGCAATGACGCCGGTTCGGTCGCGCCAGCTAGCTTTAGTGATTGCCGGCGGGCTGTTTATCTGGACGCTGATTCTGCTCAGCAAGTTTGATGCCGGCGCGGCGGGGTTTCAGTTTACCGAGTCCATGCCCTGGATTGAAGCGTTAGGTTTGACCTATAACCTCGGTATGGATGGTTTATCTTTACCACTGATCGTTTTAAATGGTTTACTCACCTGGATTGCCATTTACAGCAGTGATGAAGATGTGCAGCGGCCTCGATTTTATTACGCTTTACTCTTTTTACTCAATGCCGGTGTTGTCGGCGCATTTTTAGCACAAGATTTGCTGCTGTTTTTCTTATTTTATGAGCTGGAACTCATTCCGCTGTACTTCTTAATTGCCATTTGGGGCGGACAGCGGCGCGGTTATGCAGCCATCAAATTTCTCATTTACACAGCAATTTCTGGAATTCTGGTTTTAGCATCATTTTTAGGATTGGTTTGGTTCACCGGCGCTTCAACCTTTGCTTACGATTCGCAACTCGCTCAAGCCTTACCTTTAGGAACACAAATGTTGCTGCTGGGCGGAATTTTGCTGGCATTTGGCATAAAAATTCCTCTGGTTCCCTTTCACACTTGGTTGCCAGACGCTCACGTTGAGGCATCTACCCCCATTTCAGTGCTGCTGGCTGGGGTGCTCTTAAAATTGGGCACCTATGGACTGCTGCGGTTTGGCTTGGGCTTGTTTCCCGATGCGTGGGCAGCTTGGGCACCCTGGTTGGCTAGCTGGGCAGTAGTGAGTGTGCTCTACGGCGCATTCAGTGCAATCGCCCAAACAGATATGAAAAAAATGGTAGCCTACTCCTCGATTGGGCACATGGGCTACATTCTTTTGGCGTGTGCTGCCGCTACACCCCTGAGTGTGCTGGGGGCGGTTTTCCAGATGATCAGCCACGGTTTGATTTCAGCGCTGCTGTTTTTGCTGGTTGGAGTTGTTTACAAGAAAGCCGGCAGCCGTGACTTGAGAATTATCGAAGGATTGCTCAACCCGGAACGTGGTTTACCCATGATTGGTAGTTTGATGGTGTTGGGCGTGATGGCGAGCGCCGGCATTCCAGGTATGGCGGGATTTATTGCGGAATTTATAGTTTTTCGCGGCAGTTACCCCGTTTTTCCTGTGCAAACGCTGCTGGCGATGGTGGGAACCGGCTTAACGGCGGTTTACTTCCTGCTTTTAACCAACCGTGCCTTTTTTGGCCGGCTGTCTAAGCGGGTGATTAACTTACCTCAAGTTCGGTGGTCAGATCGCACGCCGGCGATTATTTTAAGCGTAGTCATTGTTGTTCTGGGAATGCAGCCAAGCTGGATGGTGCGCTGGAGTGAGGCGACGACAACCGCAATGCTGAACAAACCCCCAGTAACCTTGACGCTATCCACTATCCCGGAAAGTCAAAAGTAAAAATGTCAAAGGTAAAAGACAGCAGAAAAAAAGTCTTTTGCCTTTTTCTAACTAACTTTTAACTTTTCTATCCCTGCTTATTTTTTGAGGATAACTGCCATGACAAAAGCTGCTTTAAAATATTCTAATCATCCCCTGGCAACTTACATTGAGAAATTGGAAGCTGGTGATGCACTGCTTCCAGATTCGCCAGAAAATGTGTTAGAGGTTGTGGGAATTCTTAAAAGCTACGGCATCGTTTTAGATGCTTACTCTCGCAATCTCATTTACATTGCTGAGCATCAATTTTTAGAATTATTTCCCTTTTTTAAATACTTCGACGGGGAATTTTCGGTTAAGAAGTTGCTGCAGCATTGGTGGCACGACAGAATTAATTTTGAGTACGCAGAATATTGCATGAAAGCGATGCTTTGGCATGGCGGCGGCGGTTTGGATGCTTATTTAGATTCGCCAGAATTTAGTCGGCTGGCTGAGAAAGCAATTCAGGCTAAGCTTAAGGGCAATTTTCTGATGTTGGGACTGCACCGGCTGTTTCCAGAGTTTTTGCCAGAACAGATCAGACAATTCGCTTACTATAGCGGTTTGGGTCAGTTTTGGCGGGTGATGAGTGATATGTTTATCTCCCTGTCGGATCGCTATGACAGAGGGGAAATTAAAACAATTCCCCAAGTTGTCGAGCATATTTTGAACGGTTTAGTCGCCGATGCCAATAAGCCGATTACCTATAGCGTGAAGATTGGGAAAGAAGTGTACGATATCCTTCCTAAATCTGCCGGTTTGACGTTTCTTACCGATACCGGGGTGCCTTATGTAGAGGCGATTTTCTTCCGGGGAACGCCGTTTCCGGGCACCGTTTCTTACAACGCCCAAGCTGCTCAAATTCCTGCGGATCAGAGCGATTTTACCTATGGCGCTTTGTATGCAGATCCGCTGCCTATTGGGGGTGCCGGCATTCCTCCCACCCAACTGATGCAAGATATGCGCCATTTTATCCCCGAATATTTGCATGAAGTTTACCGCACCAGTTGCCGGGGTGAAGATGATTTGCGGGTGCAAATTTGCCAGACTTTTCAGAAGTCAATGTTTTGCGTGACAACGGCTGCAATTCAAGGGTTAGCACCGCATCCGTTAAATACATCTGATCCGAAGCAGCGGCAAGCAAATCGGGCGTATTTAGAAAGTTGGATGAATCGATTTACTGAGTCTCGTCTGGCAGAAGTTAATAAGCCGGACGAACGATATTGCCAGCTATTTCCGGAGAGATAAAAGCACTTTTTGTACTAACAGATTTTTTGCCGGCAAAACGGGAAGATCGGTGTGTGAAAAGTCGCAAAACAAATAACCCTCATCCCCCAGGCGAAGGGGAGAGCGTTTCGGGTTCCCTCTCCCACAGGTGAGGGCGCTTGGGAGTTCGATTCTAGATTTTTCAAACCTCCTCTTACGCAAAATCGCAAGAAGTTAGGCTTAGTAAGGGCGGGTACGTTAAGAGGATCTGTACAATACTGAATTTAACCTCTCAAACCGCCCTATTCTCAAAATCGCTGAAAATATAGAAATGTGCAGAGCATTATCGAAAGTTCTGCTCTGATTAAATTTCAGGCTTTAATTTTCAAAAATAAGCTGACATTCTGCTGACAAGAAAATTGCCTTCAAATGGCGCGAGTCTTCTTCTAGTGTCCCATAATGCTGGGGCAAAGACAGGAATAAATATTTCTAAAGGCAGAAAAGCGAGCGCAGCTTTTTTTAGCAATTTGCGAAAAAGTTGCCTATTTTCCCCAGCTTGAACCTCTTTTTATATCTAAGATTCTTCCATTTCAAGTTCAATATTTTAAATTCAAAATGATATTAGCTGCCGGCATCCCTTTAAGGTTTCAAAAAAAATAATAATTACTCTCTCAGACAAAAAAACTGTGTTCAAGTACCAGATTTTCTATATTTTTACATCTGTCCTCTTTCGATTTACGACTTAAGGCAGAGGCTTGATAAAAAACCAAAGGGTAGGTTTCAGTTGATCCCCATTAGGGATTATCCTGTTTAAAGCAAAGCTTGTTATCGCTGAGCCTGGGTCTTATGACTGTTTTTCCCTCTTTCTCTATCGGTCGTCGAGCTTCCTCTGCACGCACTCTGGGAAAACCTTTCCAGTCCATACTGATCATGTTTGGCATCACCAGTGTGATGTTGGGTGCGATCGGCAGTCGGCTTGCCCAACTACAGCTAATTCAGGGAAACCGCAACCGCCAATTGGCAGAGAACAACCGAATTCGTTTGCTGCCCAAACAACCAGTGCGGGGTAATATTTTTGACCGCAAAGGCAAAATTTTGGCCAGTAGCCGCCTCACTCATGCTGTATATTTGTGGCCTCTAGATTTAGAAAAAACAGACTGGCCCAGAACGCGCAATCGCCTGTCTAAAATTCTGAATACCCCTGAATCAGAATTGCAAAAGCGGCTGCAAAAATCGAAAAGCTATAAATCGAATGAGCCAATACGTGTTGCCCGCAGCGTCACCCCCGCCCAAATCACAGCACTCCAAGAATATAGCAGTGAGCTGAAGGGAGTGAAGGTGGATATCGAAGCAGTGCGGAATTACCCGAACGGCATTTTAGCCGCTCATGCCTTGGGATACACCGGCGAAATTAGTGACTCGGATCTTTACGATCTTCAGGAGCAAGGTTATCGCCTGGGTGATGTTATCGGGCAGATGGGAATTGAACAAGCTTTTGAGAAGCAATTGCGGGGAGAGTGGGGCGGGCAGCAGGTTGAAGTTGATAGCATGGGCCAAATTTTGCGGGTTTTGGGTGACAAGCCGGCAAAGGCGGGTCAAGATTTGCATTTAACCCTCGATCTGGACGTGCAGAAGGCAGCAGAGGCAGCCCTAGGCAATAATCAAGGGGCGATCGTGGCTTTGAACCCCAACACAGGGGAAGTTCTAGCGATGGTGAGCCGGCCTGCTTTTGATCCGAATATCTTTTCCACGCGCATTTCTGAGAAGACGTGGCAAGAGTTGCAAAGTGCGGATCACCCGTTTGTTAACCGAGCGCTGCGAGGATTTCCCCCGGCAAGTACCTTTAAGATTGTGACAACAACTGCCGGTTTAGAATCAGGCGAGTTTTCTCCCGACACGTATTTAGGAACTTACGGTTCTTTAACCTTCGGTGGCATTGAGTTTGGGGAATGGAATCATGCCGGTTTTGGGGTTTTGGGATTTGTTGGAGCACTTGCTTGGAGTAGTGACACGTTTTTCTATCAAATCGGCAGCGGAGTCGGCCATGAAAAGCTGATTCAATGGACGCGAAACTATGGCTTTGGCGAAAAAACCGGCATTGAGTTAGCCGAGGAAGAAGCCCCTGGATTAGTCCCGGATGAAGATTGGAAGGTGCAGGAAATCGAGGAAGGATGGTATCTTGGAGATACCATAAATATGTCAATTGGTCAAGGATTTTTACTGTCTACGCCGCTGCAAGTTGGGGTGATGTTTTCTGTGCCGGCTAATGGCGGATATAAAGTGAAGCCGCACCTGCTGAAGGATAATCAGCCGGCGCAAAAATGGCGAGAGTCCTTGAATTTGAAACCCTCAACGGTGGAAATTTTGCAACAAGGACTGCGAGAGGTCGTTGCCGGCGGCACCGGCGCAGCTTTGAATGTGCCAACCATTCCGCCGGCTGCGGGTAAGTCTGGGACGGCTGAAGATCCCCCTCGTCTTTCTCATGCTTGGTTTGGTGGCTATGGGCCAACTGATAAGCCAGAAATTGTGGTTGTAGCTTTTGGGGAAAATTCCGGCGGCGGCGGTGGTTCGTTTGCTGCGCCAATGGTTTTGCAAGTATTGGAGACGTATTTTAAGGCAAATAAACCCGCTAAGCCTAAACCCGTCCAGCCGGCTGCTGAGTAGGTCAGCCATTAAACTGGAATTTTACCTTTACCCCCTGTGATCGACGGTCAGCTCATTTCTCTCAGTTTGTTTTCCGGTGCCGGTGGTTTAGATTTGGGGATGAATACGGAGTTACAAGAATTTTTTATTATCCCACCGGCACTCCACCTTTGCTAATAGTAACCACAATTTAATTTACAAAAGCGCAACCTCATATATCGCTTGACGACTTGTAAATTCACTTAAATAATTATGGGATTCTGGAATATACAATCCAGACAGGGAAACAGTGCCTAAATTTAACGCATCTCGCTGTTGCCAAATTTCAAAAATAGCCTGCCGGCCATCATTGAAAGTCAGTGGATCGATTTGATAAACTTTAACCTGTTTTTCTACTTTTCTTTCTATCATCTTCATCGGCTTTAATTTTAATCCCAACAAGCTTAGAATTTTGCCGAGTATTTTTATCGAACTCACACACCCTTTTCCTGTTTCCACAGGAATGCTAATTCCAAGCGACCTTTTAATATGCTTGCTACACCGGCACGCCTTTGCCTTCAATTCCAGCAACTCTAAATCACTCTCCTGAAACTCACGTTCTGGATGAAGGAAATCTAAAATTCCTAAAGCTTTTAAGGCTTCAACCTTCAACGTGTAAGTTTGTACGTCAGGGAGAAAAACTCGTCCTTCACCTTTTTCTAACTGCTGGTTCCATTCCTGCCGGTCTTTAAAATAAAAATACTCGCTTTCATGGGTTAAATAATAATGCGTTAAAAGTTGCGAGTAGTACCCTCTGTCATCCCGCAGCTTCAATTGCGGCGTAACTTTCACACCATACCGCTGTTTCAAGATATATTTATTAACTTGATAACGCTCCTCATCTGTTAGCGCGTGCTTAACTAACAAATATTCATATTTTTCCCGATTAAGATCAATTGCCTGAGCAACAGCTTCTGCAACGTGTAATTCATTTTGCTGATGAATTTGTCTGAATTGATGTTTAATCAATAAATACTGATTCGTGTGTTTCTCAAAGGTTTGCTGAAGTTTTACAATTTCTAAAATCAGCTTTTTTCTAGTTTCCCAATGCTCCGGATTAACCGTGAGAAATTCCTGACGCAGCTCTCTGAGGCGAGTTTCTGGGGGAGCATTATTAACCACATTTACCTGATGTCCTTCAGCAATTAAACCCTCTCGCAGGGACTGCCGGTAAAAAGTAATCGAGGCATTGACTCGCGCCGCCATTTTTGCCCAAATTCTCAGGTGAATTAAGTCATAAACTAAAGGTAAATCCACATCAACTTTGTGCAGTGGATTCATTAAAGCTAAGTTTTCTCTATGATTTTCTTGATACCAGTATGAAAGCACCCGGTAATTTTTACTGCCACTGCCAATTGAGCCGATACCCCGCTTTGCACACCAGATAAACCGAGGAATGCCGGCGCGAACTCTGGCTAATGCCTGTCGTGCTTCCCAGTCTGGAATTACGCCTTGAAAGATGCCATAAACGCAGTCAAAATGTTCCACATCAATGCTGATGCCGGTTCCCAAACTGGGAGTTACAAAAACCGCGTCATAATCCTTTGCTCTCTGGTTAATTGCCTCTGCAAAATTGACGGCTTCGTGTCCAGGTGTGCTGGTTGTTTGAGAGTTCACAACGAGCGTTTTAGGATACTGATGAATCAATTTTTCTAAATGCTGTTTGAGATAGCACTCTATTGTTTCTGAACTGTAAAGTCCTGACCGACTATCGGTTGTAACATAACACTTTTTTCCCGCCATTAAATCTTGCTCAAGCTGCTGAATCAGCGGCGTTGGGTTTGGACAGTCATAGAAAGTAACATTCCAATCAATTTCAGGTTTCCACTCATTCACCACAACCCACGGCTCAATTGAAATGCCGGCCAGTTCTTTGAGATAATCTAAAGAAAGGTCTGATAAATCGGCATCTTGAGCGATCACCGCACCGCCGGTTTGCATGACTGTAGAAATTAACTGCTGGAAAGTTTTTAAAATTTTAACGCGTTTATCTTTACAAGTTTCGCTGTTGAGAAGATGCCATAAGCACTGTTCCACCTCATCCAAAATCACCAGCGCTCCTTGCCAGTGTTGAGGGTTGAGTTTGCCTATAGAATCTATACACAGTCCGAGTAATTGGGAATGAGAATTGCTTTTGGCTTCCTGTATTCCCCGATTATTAATCCAATTTACTCCGATTTTTTCACACAAAAAACGCCCTAGTTGAATTCTGTGAGTCAGCAGCAAAACTGCTCGGCTTTGTTTTTTCGCTTCTAATACCAACTCTAAAAGCGCAGTTGTTTTTCCAGTTCCCTTGGCAGACTTAACAGCTATTAATCCAGATGTGGGAAAAGGCAGTTTTCCTAAATAGCGCCGGTTAAGAATCAATTGCGGCGGGTAGGTAAACTCAGTGTGGGGTTTAGTTTTAGCTAAATCAGTTTCTAAATCTGCGCTTGCTTGATAAACCGCTTGGAATGCTTCAGCACCTTGAGCGACAATAAAATCATCCACTCCTTTTTCTAAACCGGGAAGTCTGATGACTTTAACTGCACAGTTTTTTTCCTCTAAAAGCTCACCCAATTGAGTGATCGCTTGATTGACTGCTTTGATAGTTTTCGGCTGAGTTTCATAATCAAAGCAAATGTAAAAGGTGCGCGCCGGCACTGTAAGCGCTGCCAATTCAGGAATTAGCCGGCGGCTCATCACTCTGCCTTGTGCGTCTCGCGTCACCCGATAGCTGCTGGTAATTCCCGGTACGGCAAGCGCAGCATATCCCCGACTCAACAGCGCCGCCGCTTTCTTCGCACCTTCACAAATAATGAGCGGAATTTGCGCCTCCACCACCCACTGCCAAAATCCCCGTGCTTCCCCTCCTTCTGCGATCTCAGGGTTCGCCGGCACCGGCACTCCATAGCGATCAGCAATTTGCTGCCAGATGTGAAGCGGCACTTTCAGACAAAATACCCGTGTCGGGGTGCAGGGAGGATGCTCGTACTTCACCGGCTTGCCGTTTTTATCCTGCCTGGGATGATTTGGCTTGTAGCACCCCCATTCCATTAAACCCCAATCATTGAGCGGATCTCGTCCCGCACACCACCATCCCCCATCAGCTACCTGAGCATAACGATGCAGCCATCCACCGCTCACTCGTCCGACGTTATTGCGGTGTATATCATCGGATATTAGTAAATGCGTGTAAATTGCATCTTCTTCCAGAGACGTGAAGTTGAGCGAAGCCAGAGTGCCGTCAATGCCACTCTCTTCAATTAATTCTTGCAAGTGTTCCGGGTGCAGACTTTGCCGATGCATGAGCGAGTATCCTTCCCAAGGGTAAGCGACGGATCTAAAACCCTATCACGACCGGCGACTTTATAACCGGCAAATTTACCCGTAAAACACTAAATCTAGTGTGTGCTATTTTGCTGTATCCTATATATGGGGTGTGATGCCGTCCCCACTCAGCCCCGCTCACTCAAAAACGACCGTCCGATTCCCGTAGACTAACACGCGATTTCGCAAATGCAAACGCACCGCACGCGCTAAAACTACCCGCTCTAAGTCTTTTCCTTTGCGAATCAGATCGCTAGTTGTATCCCGGTGGCTCACTCTCACGACATCCTGCTCAATAATTGGGCCGGCATCTAATTCATCGGTTACATAATGTGCTGTCGCGCCAATAATTTTTACCCCACGCTCATAGGCACGCTCGTAAGGATTTGCCCCCGCAAAAGCCGGCAAAAATGAATGATGAATATTGATAATTTTCGGAAAATTGGTGATGAAATTACCACTGAGAATTTGCATATATTTGGCTAAAACAACCAAATCAATTTTGTATTGCCGCAGCAATTCTAATTGTTTAGCTTCTTGCTCTAATTTATTTTCCTTTGTCACCGGCAAGTGATAAAAATCAATTCCAAACTGCTTCGCTACATCACCCAGAGCCGCATGATTGCTAATCATTAAAGGAATCTGAGCCGCAAATTCCTTTGCTCGCTGACGCCAAATTAAATCCAGCAGACAGTGATCTTGCCGGCTTACCCAAATTGCAATGCGGGGCACCGTATCGGAAAAGTGTAACTGCCAACTCGCTTGTAGCGGTTCCGCAATTTCTGCGAATGCCGGCGCGATCTGATCACGAGGCAAATCGAATCCATCTATTTGCCACTCCAGCCGGCTGAGAAACAACCCAGCCGTAAAATCAGTGTGGTGATCGGCATGAATAATATTGCCATGATGGGCATAGATAAAATTCGCTAACTTAGCAACCAGTCCCCGTTGATCGGGACAAGACACTAGCAGCGTTGCAGTAGGGCTAGTCATAAACAGGGTGCATCAAAATAAAATCGTTTGTATCAACATTGTGCCTTGAGAAAGCTTGCCGGCACGCACCCCTGAAACTTATTGCAAAAATCCTAACAGACACGACCCACAAATCACGACACCTGGTGCAAAAATCTGAACATACCAACCCGCACTATCTACGTCTGCCTAACGATAGATTCTCGCCCACATCTGCGGCTTATCAATCTATACCTAACGACAGATTATCACTTACATCTGCGGTTATCTGCGGTTTAAAACAAAAAAAATCAATAGCCACCCAATAGCAGGCACAGCCTCCCCATCCCATAGATCCGAAGCTTAACCTGTATAGCCCCAGACTTCACCGTGCCGGCAATCTGCTTTTCTATAAAATCAAGTTCAATCGCGCCCCATGCCGGCCCCGCTCATAAACGTTCCCCATTGCCGTAAACTAGCAAGAATCTGTGACGAGACATTGCCAACACGAAGCCGCTTGCTAGGGAAACAAAGAAATATGGAGAGCAATGCTGGGTTTATTATCAAAGTGCTGATCGCTTCAACTGCCATATCTGTTGCGATCAAGTACGCAGGTGCAATTGCCACCATCCGCCCAGCGCCTAACTTAGCCTTAATCGCGGTGTTGCTGCCAACCGTAATTATGGCTATAGCCCTTTTATGGCGATCACAGCAACAAAAGAGTGAAGGATAAAAAAATTTTGAGCGAAAAATTTTCTTTGTTGACTTGATCGCTCATTCCTTAAAACTGATCCTTCTAAACTTTTTACGCTTCTTCACCAACATTTTACACTCTACCTCTAAGCCCAAATGAAAAGGAGTCAGCACTGTGGAACTCGGTAAATGGATCGGTTTATTAGCATTAATTCTTTCCTTATACATACTTTGGCAAATTCGGCAAGTTGTATTACTACTATTTGCTGCAGTTTTGCTAGCAACAGCCTTGAATATGCTGGCTCGCCGGCTGCAAAAGTTTAAATTGCCAAGGACAATAGCTGTGCTGCTGTCAGTAGCGCTTTTCCTAGCCGTATTAACCGGCTTTTTCTTATTAATTGTGCCACCTTTTGTAGCGCAATATAAAGAACTCACAACAACCAAGCTTCCGCAAGTTATAGAACTCTTAAATACTTGGCGAAATCAGCTCAGACCTCGCGTTCCCGCGCAGTTCATCGAGTATTTACCAGATGTTAAAAGCTTGACCCAACAACTACAACCGATAGTAGAACGGATTGTGGGTCGCTCGTTTGTCTTTTTGTCTAACTCGCTAATTATTATCGTCAACTTTTTACTGGTGGTGGTGCTGACACTGATGCTGTTAGCTCAGCCAATGTCTTACCGTAAGGCGTTTGTGCGGCTGTTCCCATCCTTCTACCGGCGGAGGGTGGAGGTGATTCTTGACCGATGTGAAATTGCCCTCGGCGGATGGATTTTTGGCGCACTTATCAGCATGGGTGTTGTGGGAATGTTAAGCTTTATAGGCTTATCTGTTCTGCACGTTCCAGTGCCTTTAGCTCAAGGAATCTTGGCAGGATTGCTAAACTTTATTCCCAATATTGGCCCAACTTTAAGCGTTGTGTTACCGATGGGAATCTCGCTTTTAGACGCACCTTGGAAAGCTGGAGCGGTGTTTATTCTCTACTTCTTAATCCAGCAGTTTGAAACTAACTTGCTAACGCCCTACGTCATGGCTCAACAGGTATCACTGCTGCCGGCAGTCACCTTATTAGCCCAAGTATTCTTCGCCACTTTTTTTGGATTTTTAGGGTTTTTATTGGCGCTACCCCTAACAGTTGTCGGCCAAGTTTGGGTGCAAGAAGTATTAATTCACGATGTGCTAGATATGTGGCGGACAGGTGAAGATGCAGAGGGGACTGAAACAGCGGGTGTGGTTAACACGCCAGCCGCTAATACGCTGCCGGCTGAAAGTTATGGGCCAGTTGATCAGCCGGTGCTACCCGAAAACCCTCCAGCCGGGAGTACACAACCTCGCAATCATCCCAAAGCTGATGATGCTGATAGGCGGTAGTTCAAGGAGTGCTGCCGGTGAAATTCCGCAATATTTGAATATCAGCGAATGAGCCTTTAACAAAGCCAATTTCTGCATCCCTGCGCTCTCCTCCTCAATTCGGACAGAAAAACAGAGTGGAGTGCCAGATTAAAGCTGATAGCGTCCCTCAACACCCAGCCAAGGCATCTAGCACAGAATTATGAGAACCATCGCCGAAATTAACGACAAAATCAGCCGCAAGTGTGCCGTAGTTTGGACGGTGGAAGAATTGAAAGCGCGGGTGAGCGAAGTTGGCGTCACCCAAGCTGCCAAGGAAGTAGACGTGATCGCCACCGGCACCTTTGAACCGATGGAATCCTCTGGAGCGATTATCAACCTTGGCCACACCGATCCACCGATTAAAATTCGCCGGTGCTGGTTAGATAATGTCTCGGCTTACTCTGGGTTTGGGGCAGTCGATTTATATTTGGGTGCCACCCAAGTTACTGAAACCGCAGATGGAGAAGAATCCCGCGAACGTGGCGGCGGTCATGTTATAGAAGATTTAATTGCCGGTAAACCCGTATCGCTACGCGCACTTGGACAGGTGACAGACTGTTACCCCCGCGCCACATTTGAAACCACTATCACCCGTGACACGATTAATCAGTTTTACCTGTATAACCCTCGCAACCTTTACCAAAACTTCATTGTGGGCATCAATGGCGGCGAACGTCCCTTGTTTACCTACCTCGGACCCTTGCAACCGCGCCTAGGGAATGCAGTTTACTCAAATCCCGGTGCCGTCTCTCCCCTATGGAACGACCCAGACTTGCAACTGATTGGCATTGGCACCCGCGTTTTTTTAGGCGGCGGCATCGGTTATGTTGCCTGGGAAGGTACGCAACACTTCCCATTGCAAAAGCGCCTACCCAATCGAACACCCATTGGCCCAGCAGCCACCTTAGCTTTAATTGGAGATGCCAAGCAGATGCAGCGCCGTTGGGTGCGCGGGTGCTACTTCAAAAATTACGGCCCTTCCTTGATGCTGGGTGTCGGCGTTGCCCTGCCGGTGTTGCGCGAAGACGTTGTGGCCAACTGCGCTGTGCGAGACCAGGAACTCGTAGCACCGATTGTGGATTTCTCCATTCCTCGCCGCGTCCGCCCCACCTTTGGTTTGGTGAGTTACGCCCAGCTCAAGACTGGTCGCATTACGATTGACGGCAAATCTGTGCGAGTCGCGCCCCTGGCCAGCATCTTTTTATCTCATCAAGTCGCCTTGGAATTGAAACAGTGGATTTTGCTGTCGCAATTTACCCTCAGCGAGCCGGTGGCCCCCCTACCGATGGATCGCTCATTTGTGCCCCAAGACTTGTGGGGCGCTCAAATTACTCTCGAATAGAGCGGGGGCACAATGGCAAAGACAACTCTGAATTTTTAATTCTGAATTCATTCAAAATTCAAAATTAAAACTCCAAAATTGTCCCTTCAACTTTCTTGAGGCGGCTCATTCGGGGGTGGCCGCTTGATGATCGGTTTAGAAACCGGCGTCTTGCGTTTAGGTGGTGTGCTGGCAGCAGCAGATTGGGGTCTGCGCGGGTTAGGCGAGGCGCTGCGGTAATTACCCCCACCCGGACGGCCTTTTCTGAAGGGCTTTGTACCGGGCCTTTTCGGCTTACCAGGCAGCGGGCCAATATTTTCACTTTCCTGAATTACAAGCGTCTCTGCTTGCCGGTTTACCTGTAAGTCCCAGAAGTGCCCGACTGCTTTACCGGCAAGTGTGCCGTTGAGCTTCAACTTGAAGAACTTCGTTTCATCGGCCTCTTTGCGAGGAGCTTGTCGAATTTTGATGACAATGTATCCCTGCTCTTGGGATTGGTAAATGACCTCGCCGCGAACGGAAAAATAGCCATCTGCAACCGGCATTGACTGAGGAGCCGGCTCCACCGGCGCATCCCCGGCAGGTGCAAGATCCGTCGGCGCAAGGGTTTCTGGCTCCCACACCCCCACAATTTGGGCGTGCAAGTTGCCATCCTTCTGACGGGTGCGCGGATAAACCACCCACAGATGCTCTTGTTCCAAATTCAGGTGATTCTTCACCAAACTCATAATCCGACCCAACAGCACAGCATCGATCACTGTACCGTCTGTGGTAAGGAGTATCCCCTGAGTGAATTGATCAGCCGAGGCAATATAGCGACCTTGAATTAAGCCAATTGCTCGGTATTGCATTGGCTCACTCGGCGGCGGAATCGGTTGCTGTCGGATGCCTGCGAGTGCTGAATTAGAGGAGGATTCATCGTCTCCCTCATTTTCTTCGCTAGGCGGGGATGTCTGAGAACTCAGAAGCGTTCCTTCACCGGCACTTTCACTTTCAGCACTGGCAGTCATTTCGGAATCACTGCCAGGGGAGGCACCGGCTGGCGATAGCGTTCCTTCACCGGCACTTTCACTTTCAGCACTGGCAGTCATTTCGGAATCACTGCCAGGGGAGGCACCGGCTGGCGATAAGGAAGGGGGCGGGTTAGTAGCCTGCAAATCATCAGGCTGGTTTGGGTCAGATGCAGCAGAGTCCGGTGATTGAGGGAACTGCTCAGGAGACATACTCATAAAACCTCCGGCAAAGACACATAGCCGATGTGAGTTGAGTCGGGATGTGCACGTTTTCTGTATTGAGATGCTTGCTGTTGACAGGTTGAGTGATGAGTGGGCGACTTTATCATAAAGAAAAACAAGCCCACAAAAGACTCCTGCTTTAAGCAGGGAGTAGTTGGCATCAGTCAGCTTATTTTACTGAATGCAAGTATGCTACGAGAGGATCAGCAAGATTTCTCTGAAATAACCCTTATGCTAAACGCTGATCGTCGTCGCGTGCAGTTCTATCAGTAGGCTTAAAGATTGCCGGTTTTTGTTAGCGGGTGCTGATAGCTGAGGATGCCTGAAATGGCTGTGCCGGCTAAGTTTTTATTGCCTTACCAGTTGGGGATTTCACCCTCAGCCATTGCCAGAAAATCCGCATTTGTAAACTTTTAAATTGTCTCAATTCTGCCTCAGTCGCAGATAAAGGCTGCCGGCATCTGCTTCACAATCGCTGCTTTTGCAGTTTCTACTGCCAATTGCTTAAAATCCCTCCTTATACGGTTCCATAAACGTCAGTACCTGACCATCTGGTCTGAGAACAACCCGAATTCTGGGGGCTTGCTCTCCTCCCACCGGCGAAACAAACGGTTCATTCTGCAACGGCATCCCGGTGCGATCTAAAAATCTTCCTGCCGTCAATCCGCGAGGCGTAATCTGCTGAATTGACCCATCGGCATTCAAAGATAAAGTGTACTCCAAAGGCTGTGTCAATCCCTCTTGAGGAGTCCAGCGCTGTTGGAAATAGGTTCTCGCCTCTTCGACTTGGGGAATAATTTTAGACGTGTCCGCTGTAGTCCCCCTGGCGACCTCAGCCGGCTGCGCGGTTGCAGAAGCTTCCGGTTCGCTAGCCCCGCTTGCTGAGGCTTGGGGCGCGGGTGTCTCGTCAGCAAGGGGTTGATCTGGCAATGTGACGGAGGGAAGCGCAGGAGGGGGTTCTGCACCTCTAGGCGCGGGAGCAATGGCGGGAGTGGGGGCAACCGGCGGCGCGACGGGTGGCGTAGATAGAGCAGGTGCCGGCTGCTGATTGGCGGTTTCCGGGGTTGGGGCGGGCGTCCTAGCGCGAAGATCGATATTCGGTGCCCCAGAAGTAGGTGCCCCAGGAGTTGCCGGCCTGGGAGATAGCAGGGGTAGGGGTGCGGAATTGCTTGCGCCTGGGGGAATTTCTGGAATCGACTGGGAGGGTTTGGCGGGGATCGCTGGATTTGAGGGAATGGGATCAGCGGGAATTTCCAACTGGCTGGCCGCGTTGGGCGCAGTTTTGGGCACCGGCACCGTCGGTATAGCAGAAGACCCTGCCGGTAAGGAATTTGGAGTCGCCATCGCTCCTGGCGGTAGTGAGGGTAATTTTTGGGCCGGCAATTGTTGCTTTGCGGGAGGCGACGCTGCTGGCGGTGGCGGAGGGGGCGCAATGGCGATCTGTTGCGACTTGGCCCTGCTCGTTTCTGCTGGGGGTGCGCTGCCTCGGTTCTCGACTTTCGAGGTGGCTGTTTGGACAGGGGCAGGGCTTTGTGGCTCAAGGAATTTGCCTACAGCCGCCGTTAAACCCACGGTAAGCAACACCACCGCTGCCGTATTCATCCAAGCCGGTGGCTCTTTTAGCAGAGATAAAATTCCTGATGATCCGGTGCGTTTGAGGCTGGGTAAAGCCACCATTTCCGTCGTGTATTCATCAAGGGCGCTTGCCAGGTCAAATAGTTGCAAAACGCCCAGATGAACCACCGGCCCTGATTCTTCTGTGGCCAGAGAACCCAAAAATAGGTTATGAGATAGCAAGCCTTTGGGTTGTAAATAGATGCCGGTGCCTGCACCCGGCGGTCTGTTTGTCATTTGTACAGCATTTGCCGGTGGCACTAATGCCGGTTTCCTCGACGGGTTGCGACTATCCACCCGATTCAGATCCGCTTGAGGGCGAGCAGCGGGGGCAGCAGCGGGGTGAAGGGTGAAGTTCGTTTCTCCGAAGCTCCGGCGATTCTCTAGGTCTGGCCGGTTGCCTCGAACCGGGTCCGGAATCTCTTCGGATCTACTCAATTCAGAATCGATATCAGACTTACTCCATTTTGTCAAGCCTGCGGACTCTATCTGGGCAGGGGACTGGTGGAGCAAGTCCTGCACGTAAGTGGTTACGGCATCACACAGGGCTTCAAGTTGGGTGCGATCTCCCCAAACAGTCACCCGCTGTTCTTCAGGCAGTTGGGGCGCATCAAAACTTAGCTCAAACCGCAAATCTTTTAGTACAGGCCGGCCAGCCCAGCGGGACAAGGGCGAACCATTCGCCATAATGACCAGCGTGCAAGTGGGGGGCGTGTATCGTTGCAAAACCATTTTGTTCTTTGTCAGGTGTCAGTTGTCAGTTGTGTGCTTGTCCTTTGTCCGCTGTCCTTAACCCGTAACCACTCGCCCCTGTCAGTTGCCAGATTCGAGCTGGTTTGTGGTGGGTTGTGCCTTGCTGTGGACTGTGAACTGCGAACTGTGAAGCCTTAGCGACTTCGGTCGAGAAGGGCTAACCAAAGACGTCGGGAACCACCCGGCCCGCTGTAGAACAATAGGTCAATCAAAAGTTTTAAGGCTAGGTGGGTTAGAGTATCCGGCGATACACTTTCTCCGTCTTCCATGCGCTCTTGATAGGTATTGCAGAACGTATCAAGATAGTCGCCAATCAAAGCAGCTTGGTGCGGTTCACGATTTTGCTCCGCAAGCTGTTCGAGGAGTCCCACAGCACGGCGAATTAATTCTTGATTTTGTTTAGCGAGATAGCAACTAATTAAAACCAGCGCCCGCGCTTCTTCCACATCCAGCTTTTTGCGCCCTCCTTGTCCTTTACGCAGGGGAGAGGACTGGCGCAGCCGCCACAAGGCAACCCGATCTGCTACCATCGATTCGATTTTCAAATCCACCGCTGCCCGAAGCATGGCTTCGGAACCAATGCCGGCCAAGGCTTCTAGGGCCAAGAGGATTAAATCTAGCTGGGCTTTGATGTTGTCGAGTTGCGCCGGTTGTGGCGCATCAGTGACTGTAAATTCCTCCCACTTGGGCACGGATGCGGGCGTCTTCACTGATGGATGCATAGCTTAAAAATAGGGCAGAGGAGCAGAATGCTGAGCGAGAACCCAGAAAAGCGCTTTAGGGAAGTGAGCAATTTTACTTATCCCCCTTGGCTAGGTAAGGTAAGCAACGGTGACACCGGCACCTCCCTCTTGTGCGGTAGCTAACTCATATCGGCTGACTTGAGGGTGCTGCTGCAAGAATTCATGGACGCCTTGACGCAGCTTGCCAGTTCCCTTGCCGTGGATAATCCACAGGGCACCGCTCTTGGTTGCGGCGGTGGCGATGGCACGTTCTAATTCTATTTCTGCATCGCCAACTCGGCTACCTCTTATATCAACTGTATTTTGTGATGTCCGGACAGTCGGTGCCGGCAGGGGTGCGGGTGCGGGTGCGGGTGCCGGCTTTTGTTTCACCGGCACATCGGCTTTTTGGCCATCGAGCGATTCAATGTCTGTCAGAGACACTGTCATCTTCATCAACCCAAACCGGACGCTCAATTCCCCATCTTCATCAGGCCCGCTCAGCACTTCAGCCGTTTGGCCCAAGCGAGGAATCCGGACGCGATCACCCACTTGAGGCCGAAATCCGGGTTTCGGTTTGGCCGGCGGTGCTTTACGCGACGGCAGGCGTACCTCGGCGATTTCCTTTAGGTTTTCTGTGGCTTGCTGGGCGTCTTGAGCGGTGGCCGGCCCTTGCTGCAACCGGCGAATCACTCGCGCAATTTCCGATTTTGCCGTATTAATTTCATCTTGAACGGCTTTTTCTTGGGAAAGCTTTAATTGCTGCTCTCGTTCTTGCAATTGCGCTGCTTTTTGCGAGAGTTCCCGATGCAGGCGCTCAGCTTGTTTGACCAACTCTGCTGCCTCTTGAGCACGGGTTTCTTGGCTGCGGCGCTGCGCCTCCAAGCCGGCAATCACTTGGTTGATTTCTTCAGCCGATCCCATGCCTACGCGATCAGACGCTCGATCCGCAATTTCTGACTTTAATCCCAACCGGCGGGCAATTGTCAAGGCATTGGAACGTCCGGGAATTCCCCACAGCAGCCGATAGGTGGGCGAGAGGCTAACATCATCAAACTCCACCGAGGCGTTTTCAAATCGCTCGTCTTGATATTTCAGCGCCTTGAGTTCGCCAAAGTGGGTGGTAGCAATGGTTAAACCGGCAGTTTCAGCCAGGTATTGCAACAGGGCAATCGCTAGGGCGCTGCCTTCTGTGGGATCGGTGCCGGCACCCACCTCATCTAGCAGTACCAATGTTTCCTCGCTCAGTGCTTCCAGAATGCGACTAATGCGGCGAATATGGCCTGAGAAGGTAGACAAACTTTGCTCTAAAGATTGTTCATCTCCAATATCGGCTAAAACTTGGTCGAACCAGGGCAGTTCCACCGGCTCACGGGCAGGGATAAATAAGCCGGCTTTGGCCATCAGCGCGGCTAATCCTAATGTTTTGAGCGTAACCGTTTTGCCGCCGGTATTCGGGCCGGTGATCGCCACCACCCGAATCTTGGGCTGGATATGCAAGTCGATAGGCACCACCGGCGCACCTTGTTCGTGTTGCTGCTGCCAGACTAACAGGGGATGGCGCAACTGCCGCAGGGTAATAATTTCTGCTTTGCCGTCTTCTTCTGTCCTGCTGATGAATCGCGGGGGATTCGCTTCTAACCACAAACTATAACGAGCGCGGGCGGTGGCTAAGTCTAAGGTTGTGGCAATTGCCAACAAGCGTTCTAAGTCAGGTTTAACCGCTGCAACTTGCTCGCTGAGAACGCGGCGTATGGCCTCTTCTTCGGCTTGTTCTTGCCGCACCAACTGCCGCATCTGGTTGTTTAAATCAACGATGGCATGAGGTTCAATGTAGAGGGTTGCCCCGCTCATGGAAACATCATGAACGATGCCGCGAATCGCGTCTTTTTGAGGGGCTTTAACGGGGATGACAAAGCGATCTCCCCGCTGGGCGATGATTTGTTCTTGAACTGCGCCGGCTTGCCGCTGTAATATGCTTTGTAATACTTGATAAATCCGATCTCTGACTTGCCGCATTTTTGCCCGAATTTCACCGAGTTTCGGGCTGGCTCGGTCGGCTACCTTACCCCGTTCGTCGATGCAACGATGAATTTCTTGCTCGATTTCTGGATAAGTTCGCAAATCGGCAACCAGTGCGTTCAACACCGGCACGTCTGGTTGGTTGTCGATGATGCGCCGCAAACGTCTGACGCCGGCTAAGGTGGTGGCAATCTCTAACAGTTCTTCTCCAAAGAGAACGCCTTGCCGCTCTGAACGCTCTAGCGCTTCTCCAATATCATAAATCCCTTCAAAAGTCAAGCCTGAAGTTAGGCGACTTTCCAATTGATAAACTTCGCGGGTTTGCGTGAGCAGTTGTTGCGTCTCATCCAGAGTATCCGGGATTGGGATTTGCTGTGCGGCAATCGCACCTAGTTTTGTGGCCGCAAAGGTGGCCAAATGCTGGCACAAGCGCGGCCATTCTAAAAGTTCTAGAGTCTCAGATTGAATCAAAGCTGGAAAGCCGGATCTGCGGGATAAGGTATCTATTGAGTCATTTTAAGCGCTAGATTTGATATTCGTAAGGCTCCAATGGGTGTAAAAGCCGGAATTTCTTCTACTGAACAGATGCCGGTGCAAAGGGTCAAACTCTCATGAATGTGGCAACACAAGACACTGTGTGGGAATATCCCGCTTCCGCAAATATCCATGTCGCGGCATAGCATTCGGCGCAATCAGTTATCACTCAAACTAAAGATTGATTACCTGAATACTATGCCTGTGCAAAAACGGGAGACTCTTCAGTGCGTTTCTGCATAGAGATTTAGCGCAACGGGTTCTGCTGTTTCATTTAGCGCTGAACACTGTTACTGGCGACAGGTGCCGGTTCATAGAGGTACTCAAACCAATTGCCATCGAGATCGCGTCCATAGAATGAGGCTGTGCCATCCCGGTGATCGTGAATAGGGCGCACATCAACCCCTGCTGCCTTCATTTGTTCGTAGGCAACTTCTATCTCGCTGCGTTCATTAAAGATAAATCCAAAATGCTGTCCTGCGTGCTTGTAGCTTGGCCCTAACAATGCTAAACCATCTTCGCCGGCTTTAAGGTAAGCCCAGTCTGCATCCTTCCAAACGACATCCATGCCTAAGTTTTGGTAAAACTCAGCGGCTTTGTTAATGTCCTGAACACAGATCGCAACGTGGCCTATTCGTTTCAATTTCATAACTTTTTATTGCTTTTCTACCGACTCTATTTTATGACGGCTATTTTAGATTCGGTATTGAATCTGGATTTTTCTCAAATCTAGCAAAGATAGCGTGCTACTTTTACCGGCTTTAAAACCTGGAGTTTGGAATTGAGGCGCACGCACCCATCTAAAATCTCACCCTTAGAATTGAGCTAGCTCCTCATCACCCATTAGGCATTTATGCTCTTTAACTTGGCCAACCTTCCCTACTGGATGTTCTTATCTTTAGGAATTGTCTTATTTCTATTAGTCATTGCCGGCGGTGGCGGTGACGAATATTTAGGCATAGATGCTGATGCCAATGCCGATTTTATGGGCGTGTGTCAAGCAACACTGCTATTATTCTTAGCCATCAATTTGAGTTTATGGGGCGCTGTGGGGTGGATGTTCAATATTTTAGTCCGCAGCATTTCTGAGGGCATTCCCGTCAACTTTTTTTGGCTTAGAAGGCGTTGTATTTATAGGATTAATTATCTACCCGCTGTTTATCGCTAAGTAATACTTTGCTAGAAGAAGATTAATTAAAATAATTAATTGGCCACGTCTTCCAGATGGTGAGCAGTAAAACGAATGGTTCTTCAATCTTCTATCCGACTCAGCCGGCAATAGTGGAGTCAAATGTTTCTACGGCTACTTATAGCAAGCGCCAAGGCAGTTAGAACGCTAGGTGTAGGAGATGCTCCATCGCATCACCTAGACACTCAAACTGGTCGAGTTGCGTGGCGTAACGACTTTTGAGCCAAGACCAGCATCGCTCAATCCGATTGAAGTCGGGTGAATAAGCAGGTAAGTAAAGCAACCGACAGCAGGTCACGATAACATTTTGAGTCTACATCCTACTAACTACACTGGCCGTTGTTATAAATGGGGTTTCTGTAACAAAAATTTAGGAAATTACTATTAGCGTTCTAGCGATTTTGCGAGCAAGCGCATGGGTTATGACCTCCAATGCGGACTCAAATTCTATAAAAATTATCTCTGGGTATAAATATTAATTTAACTTAACTTCATTTTCCCTACTTAAACTTTATAATTTCCTGCTAAGACGACACTACGGAGTTTTGATAAATTAGAGGGAACCTAAAGGTCGCATCGCCAAAGCTTAGTTCGTTGCCAAAGTTCTACGTGCTAGGTTAGCGACTGAGAAGAAAAACTAAATCAATATCAGCAAGCATTACACAACCGAAAAAAGCCATGACATCAATTCAAGACACAGCAGAAGGAAAAAGATTAGCAGAAGACCGGGAGAAGAAAGAAGATTGGAAGCGGTAGGGTTCGTATTTGAGCGATCGCCAGTGGGGAACGGTGCGGGAAGATTACAGCGATAATGATAATGCTTGGGGCTATTTTTCCCACGATCAATCTCGTTCTCGCGCCTATAGAGCAGTCAGATGGTACTAGCTGGATGGCGATGTTCTGTCTGAATATGCTAAAAATTGCAACGGAACTAGCCAAAAAAGATAAGGATTTGGCGAGAATTTATGAATAACTCCGCCAAAAATATGAAGGTATAGTTAAAGAGCAAAAAGATGAAGAGTTGATCTCAACTTATCGAACCCTGGTAACCAAATCGGCGAGAACCAACTACGAAGATATGGCATCCAAATATTTTCAGCCTTTCCTGTTGATAGCAGATGCGATGAATAAAGTTGGAGATAACAATGTCGATATATGGGACGACCATGACAAATTTTACTACGACATCTTGAACGCTCCTCCGGGTAAGGTAGCCGGTGCGAACAGTTTGGGTGTACTATCAATGAAAGTGCGATTCGCTTTGATTCTTTTCTATGAAAATTTTCATGGAGATAAGGGTGCTGGAGTTGGTGCTAGCCATCAAACTGGCTGGACTGGGGTAGTGGCCAATCTAATTCAGGATTGGGGGGAATACTCTGCACAAAATAAGGTGCCAAAACCTTAAATAAGCTGGATAACGAGTTGCGACGGGGTTGTTACCTCGTCAAGCCAAATTCATCTCAAAAGCTAGGATTGAAAACATGAAATTAAAGGGAATTCACCATATAGCTATTATTTGTTCTGACTATGAAAACTCTAAAAATTTTTACACAAAGATACTAAAATTCTCAATAATTAATGAAACATTTAGAGAGCAACGAAATTCTTACAAGTTAGATTTAAAAGTGGGAGACAATGCTCAAATAGAACTTTTTTCTTTTCCTAGTCCTCCTTCAAGAATCAATAGTCCTGAAGCTTGTGGGCTACGACATCTAGCCTTTGAAGTAGAAAATGTAACAGAATATGTTGCTTATTTAGATTCAAAAGGAATCAGGGTTGAACCAGTGAGAATTGACGAATTAACAGGGAAACGTTTTACTTTTTTCAAAGATCCAGACGACTTACCACTTGAGATATATGAACAGTAATATAGCAATTCTCGGACTCATAAGGTATAATTTTATTCAAGTCTATCAATTATAAAAATCAGTAACGAAACCTTATCCCATTGAGTGCCGGCAAAAAATTATTGAAGTCCATGAAAAAGGAAATATCTCGATTAGGAAGCTCGCTCAACGTTTTGTGTGGCTCCAAGCAATATTTCAAAAATTACTCAAGCAGTATAAAGAAACCGGAAATATTCATCCTCGCCCTCAATTCGGAAGCCCTGAACCTAAAATCAAGGGAGAGCAATTAATTGATTTAATAGAAATTATCGAAACCCATAATGATGCAACCCTTGCAGAACTTTGTGACTTGCTAGAAGAAAAAGTTCAAGTTAGAGTCAGTAGAGCCACGATGGGAAGGCTGACGCAAAAATTAAACTATACCGTGAAAAAAAAACTCTTTACGCTGCGGAAAAATCAAGTGAAAAAGTTCAAAAACAGCGAATGGAATTTTGGTCAGTCATCAGAAATATCCGAGTATACTACCTGGTTTTTCTGGACGAATTAGGAGTCAACCTGGTAATGGTTAGGCTGTATGCTAGAGCTTTAAAAGGAAAAAGAGCCAGAGGGGAAAAGGCACAAAAAAGAGGCAAAAATATTTCTTTAATTTCTGCCATATCATTTAAAAAAGTGCTGGCTTCAGAAAATATTTATGGGGCAATAGATGGCGCGACGTTTGAAGCTTTTATTCTGATAAAGTTAGTTCCTAACCTCTGGAAAAATGCCTGTGTTGTCATGGATAATGCAAAAATTTATTAGGGGGAAATGGTCAGAGAAATTATTGAAGGAGCGGGAGCAATCCTGATTTATTTACCTCCTTACTCACCAGAGTTTTCCCGCATAGAAAATTTTTGATCAAAAATTAAAGCCCTCTTGAGAAAGACAGCAGCAAGAACTTACAAAGATTTAATCGATGCCATCGTTAATGCAATGCTCAGGGTGACTAAAAAAGATATTTATAACGGGTTTACTCATTGTTGCTATTGTCTCTCATGACTACAAAAAACGCTATAATATGCAGAAGTCAGTAAATTTTCTAGGCGGAATAGATGAAATTGCATTCGAGATTTTTATAATCACAAAGCTTGGTAAAAAAAACTCTTAAGATCGGCTTCTGTATAAACGGAAATTTATAGTATTCATAAGAGTAAATAATGAAGCAAGGCATTCATATTTCGGGATAAATAAAATTAATATTTTTACCCCCGTCTTCTCCAGATTTTCTGCCTCGAAAGAATGTCTGGTCAAAGGTTAAAGGTATTCTCCGTTGTCAGGGTACGAGAACATATATAGCAACGGCCAGTGCAGTTAGGGCTAACCACTAAAGATGTTATGGTGACCTGCTATCGTCTGCTGTGCTATAACGAAGAACATGGTCAGAAAAAAATAGACTATGCCGAATTGGGCATTTTGTAATAGGTGATTTATGCTCTGAACGCCGTCACAGCCTCAGAGACGAACCGTTTGAGGTGCATCACCTTATTGAGGGGAACTATGTGCGTTGCGTTGGTAAGCCGGTGTGGATGCCTGAAATTGGTTTAGGCATTGGGCGGGAACGAGGTACTTTTTGGGGATGGCAGCGGGAATAGCTGTACTGGTATGACGCTGACGGGAGACGGTTTCTTTTCCCTGATGAGTTAACACAGCAGGCGGCTCAAGTGCAAGGGCAGGCAGAACAACGGACTGAGCAATTAGCAGCGCAATTGAGGGCGTTGGGGATTGAGCCGGCTGAAGGTTAAAAAAACCTTAACTCACCCAAAACCAATCCCCCTACTAATTTGATACCCTTACTTAAATAGTCTTGGGAACGAGTAACGAGCGTGGATATTCAAATTGGAAGGGGCAAGGCAGCTCGCAGAGCTTATGGAATTGACGAAATTGCGCTAGTACCGGGACAGCGAACTCTCGATCCGAGTTTAGCCGATACTCGCTGGCGCATTGGCGGCATTGAACGAGAAATTCCCATTATTGCTAGCGCAATGGATGGGGTTGTCGATGTCCGCATGGCAGTGCGACTGTCTGAACTTGGGGCACTGGGTGTACTTAACTTAGAAGGCATTCAAACGCGCTATGCTGACCCAGAGCCGATTTTAGATCGCATTGCCTCTGTGGGCAAAGATGAGTTTGTGACCTTGATGCAGGAACTTTACGCCGAACCCATCAAGCCAGAACTCATCGAACAGCGAATTCAGGAAATTAAGCGCCAAGGCGGAATTGCGGCGGTTAGCGCTACACCGGCAGGGGCAACCAAATACGGTTCAGTCGTTGCTAAAGCCGGCGCGGATTTATTCTTTGTACAGGCAACCGTTGTTTCAACCGCTTACCTGGCTCCAGAGTCAATTACACCCCTCGATTTAGCCCAATTCTGCCGGGAAATGCCCATTCCCGTGATTTTAGGCAATTGCGTCACCTACGAAGTGACCCTGAACTTAATGAAGGCAGGGGCAGCCGGCATCCTAGTGGGAATTGGCCCTGGTGCGGCTTGCACGTCTCGCGGTGTTCTCGGTGTGGGGATTCCTCAAGCAACGGCTGTTGCTGACTGCGCTGCCGCCCGTGACGATTACTATCAAGAAACCGGCAATTATGTGCCGGTGATTGCGGATGGCGGCTTAATCACCGGCGGCGACATCTGCAAATGTATTGCTTGCGGAGCCGACGGTGTTATGATCGGTTCACCTTTTGCCAGGGCGAAAGAAGCACCAGGCCGGGGCTATCACTGGGGCATGGCAACGCCGAGTCCTGTTTTGCCCCGAGGCACGCGCATTCGGGTTGGCACCACCGGCACCCTTGAGCAAATCTTACGCGGGCCGGCACAGCTTGACGATGGCACCCACAACCTTTTAGGCGCACTGCAAACCAGCATGGGCACCTTGGGAGCCAAAGACATCAAGGAGATGCAGCAAGTTGAGGTCGTCATTGCTCCCTCACTGCTAACTGAAGGCAAAGTTTACCAGAAAGCGCAACAACTGGGCATGGGTAAGTAGAATTACCGGCCTAGCTAAAACTTTAAATTTTTCTACAGTTCTAAAGGCATCAATCGAATCAGTCGCTTACAATATAAGAGAAGCGGAGACGCATGTTTCCGTTCACTCCTCACACCACACTCCGCCCGGACTATGTTCGGGCGGTTCCTTTTTAATTAGACATTCTCATGTCCCAATACCGCAGTTGTAGCACCCTAAGAATGGTAGAATGACAATCTTAAAGACAATGTAGAGAGGGATTGTCAGGCATGTCAGCAGCCGCACAAGTTACAGACGCCACGTTTAAACAAGAAGTGCTTGAGAGCGAAGTTCCCGTATTAGTCGATTTTTGGGCACCCTGGTGCGGACCTTGTCGGATGGTCGCTCCTGTCGTCGATGAAATCGCTCAACAGTACGACGGGCAGATAAAGGTCGTCAAAGTCAACACAGACGAGAACCCCAATGTAGCCAGCCAATATGGAATCCGCAGCATTCCCACGCTGATGATTTTTAAGGGTGGTCAGCGGGTTGATATGGTAGTTGGTGCAGTTCCCAAGACCACACTGGCAAACACGCTAGAAAAGTATCTCTAAGCGCCGTCTGCCACAATTCAACAAGCCGCAACGCTGTTAGGGAATCTTCACTGGCCGATTAGGTGGCTAAGCCTTTTGGGCGTTACTGATTTCGGTCAGAAATAAAGGGCTTTTACGATCTAAAACATTACAAATCAACCCGTTCTGGTTTACGCTGGGGCGGGTTTGTTTTTTTCAAGTTGTCAACGCCCCCACAAAATAGGGAGGCTGCCGGCAAATTGCTCATATCTGGGGAGACTGGTGCGCTAAAAGTGCTGAAAATAAGGCGATCCCAGCCCGAGTCTGGGTAGAATAAAGGTACTGCCAGGACACAAGCATTCATGTCTCCTTCTTTGAACTCAACAGAATCCCTCTATAACGACCTATTAGAATTATTTGCCGAGCTGCCTAACGCGAAGTATCAGAAATTTATTGAGCGCACGCTGGCTTCTCTGGTGCGAATTGCCGGCGATGAAATAGAGCGGCTCGATTGGAAGATTTTGACGGCTTGTTTGGAAGATATGGAGCGTGCGTTCCGGGTGTTTTATCCTTACCGGCACGTTCGCAAAATTACCATTTTTGGTTCGGCTCGAATAACAGAAGATAGCCCCGAATACAAAATGGCGGCCCAGTTCGCTCACAGTGTCACCCAGCAAGGATTTATGGTGATTACAGGGGCCGGCGGTGGGATCATGCAAGCCGGCAATGAAGGTGCCGGTGCCGCTCAATCCTTTGGTTTGAATATCCAGCTACCCTTCGAGCAAGGGGCCAATCCCTTCATTGCCGGTGATCGCAAGCTGATTAACTTTAAATATTTCTTCACCCGCAAGTTATTCTTCCTGCGTGAAAGTGACGCTCTCGCCCTCTTTCCCGGCGGATTTGGCACCCAAGATGAGGCATTTGAGTGCTTAACCTTAAGCCAGACAGGCCGGCTTGGCCCGGTTCCCTTGGTGTTAATTGATCGAGCCGGCGGCGATTATTGGCACGACTGGAACGCATACATTCATAAGCATTTAGTCGGAAGAGGATTGGTTAGCCCCGCCGATCCCAGCCTTTACACAATTACCGATAACTTGGATGTTGCCTGTGAAGTCATCCGCAGCTTCTATCGTGTTTATCACTCCAGCCGCTACGTCAACGATAAATTTGTCATGCGTCTGAAGTCTGAACTTTCAGAAGCGGATGTTGAACAGTTAAATACTGATTTCAGCGACATTTTAGTGAAAGGACGCATTGAGAAAAGTCAAGCTTTCCCCGAAGAAGCCGCTGATGATACATCAGAGCTACCCCGCCTAGTTTTTTACTTCAACCAGCGAGATTTAGGGCGCTTGTATCAACTGATCGCCACGATTAACCAAATCGGTGCCACCACGCCGGCAGCTGCTCATCCAGAGCAAAAGTAGCGATTCGGGATTAATCGTTAACCACAACCTGATCGCGTCCCCCTTCCTTGGCTTGATACAAGGCTTCATCGGCTGCGGCAATTAACTGTGCCGGTGTTGTGTTGTGAGCCGATGCGCTGGCAACCCCCAAACTCAAAGTCACCACAGATGCCGCCGCTGATTTAGCGTGGGGAATTTGCAAAGAGCGCACGCTGGTGCGAATCGCCTCAGCAACTCGAACTGCACCGGCAGCGTCCGTATCCGGCAAAATCACCGCAAATTCCTCACCGCCGTACCGAGCAGCCAAATCTGCCGGTCGCTGGAGCGCATTACGAATTGCCCCAGCAACCTGCTGCAAACAAGCATCACCGGCTTGATGGCCATAAGTATCGTTGTAGGGCTTGAAACAGTCGATATCGCACATAATCAGGGAGATGGGAGCGGTTCCTTGCGCCAGACGCCGCACCTCTTGCTTAAGATAGCTATCAAACTGGCGACGGTTGGCAAGCAGCGTCAGGCCATCTGAAGACGCAAGACGCTCTAACTCCTGGTTAGCCGCCTGTAGTTGTTGGTAAAGCTGCGCCTGCTGAATCGCGATCGCCACCTGTTCTGTGAGTTGCATCAGTAACTCACCCTCCCAAGTTTGCCATTGCCTAGGGCCACTACACTGGTGGGCAATCAGCAATCCCCA
The DNA here is from genome assembly GCF_014695715.1 of Microcoleus sp. FACHB-68. NCBI lineage: Bacteria > Bacillati > Cyanobacteriota > Cyanophyceae > Oscillatoriales > Microcoleaceae > Microcoleus > Microcoleus sp. FACHB-68. Next base: position 124,847 of record NZ_JACJOT010000002.1, on the reverse strand, counting down.
CAACTGATTTCGAGTTGGGGATGGGGGATTTTGCAGGGCTTGTTCGCTTAGCAAAATCGGAACGACTAAATTTGCTTGAACCTGAAACTGAGCCAGTAAGTTGACATGACACTGACTCATATTGGCTGTATAGATATTGTCAGTGGCGCGGATGCGACCTTGTTTGTAAAGCTTTGCATAAGTCGGCGCAAAACAGGGGTCGTGAATATTGGTGGCTAGAATTGCCGGCCAACCCCCTGTCACCGACTCCACCGCAACCACTCCATCAAAATTCGATTCAAAGCGGAAAATGATCACGCGATCTGCCTGTAGCAGTTGTCGCACTTCTGCCACTGTGGTGTTAAGCGTTTCTTCTAAATCCAACGATTGACGAACCCGCTGGGCCATCGCACCGAGCAGCCGTTCTCTCTCTGCTTGCTGCCGCAGTGCAATCTCTGAATGCTTGCGTTCGGTAATATCGTGGCCTTCAGAAATCAGCAAGACGACTTCACCGGCTTCATTGAACACCGGCTTAATGGAAAAGTCTATGATTGCGACTTTATCCCCCGCCCCAAGCATTTCCACCTCGTAGCGAACAACCTGGCCGGCAGCGGCTTGGGAAATCGCCTCTTTCAAGCGTTTCTGAGTGCGATTGAGGTCGCCATCGCCCCCTCTGGCCCTCTCTAGGGCTTCCTCGGTGGGCGGATGATCCCTCACCCACCACCGGCATTCCCAAAACGGGCGAGCGATCACATCGGCGCTGGTGAGTCCGCCAAAATTAAGTGCCGTCTGGTTCGCTTCCAGCAGCGTGCCCTCTGGGTTCATCAGTCCGATAAATTGAAACGAGGAGTTGAAAATTGCACGAAAACGTCTTTCACTTTCCAGCAAGCTGGTTTGTATTCGCTGAGGTTCTGTGATATCTCGAAAGCTCCACACTCTGCCAATAATTTTTTCACCGGCACGTTGGGGAAGTGAGTAGCGCTCAAAAATCCGACCGTCTTTTAACTCTAAAATGTCGTAAAGTTCGGCATCTACCTGGTTGGGCAGTTCCCTAATTCTTCGCAAGAAAGCTTCGGGATCTCGCAACTGCTCGATCGCCAAGGCGAGCAGGCGAGTTTTATTTTGCGAGGCCATGAATTCATCAGGAATGCCCCACATCTGTAAAAATTTACGATTAAAGCTAATAATTTCTCCTGCTATGTTAATGGCAACGATGCCGTCGGCAGTTGATTCTAGCGTGGCATGAAGCAGAGAAAGCGAGCGCTCAAGTTCCGCTTCTGCCTGTTTGCGTTCGCTTAAGTCTCGCATCGCGATCACCCGAACTAAGCGGCCTTGATAAGTGATTGCTTTTCCCCGAACTTCTACGGGAAACGCGCTTCCATTTTTTTTGATACAAACACTTTCATAAGTTTTTTCTGTGCCTGACGCAATGATTTCTTTTACGAGCGGATGTAATGCCGGGGCAACAAATTCCATCACATTCATTCCGATGGCTTCGGATGATTCGTAGCCTAATAAATTGGTTAAATTTTTATTAACATCTACAATCTTTTCTTTCTCAATGATCACAATTGCTTCAAAAGATGCTTCATAAAACCGCCGTAGCTGTTCCTCACTTTCCCTCAAGGCAGCCTCGGTTTTCTTGCGTTGCGTAATATCTAAAATATATCCTTCATAGTAAGTAATTTTTCCCGTTTCATTTCGCACAACTACGGTGAAGTCATACACCCACCGGCTTTCCCCATTGCCTTGAACAATGCGGTAATCCTGTTCAAAGGAAGTAGCCCCAGCTTCGCTATAAGCTTTAACTTCTGCTAATACTCTTTCTAAGTCGTCTGGATGAACAATACTGGCATAAAACAATTGACCGTTGCTGCATTGACTGGCTTCATAGCCAAATTGAGCAATATTCGGTGAGACATATTCAATTGGCCAATTTTCTGTTGCTAGCCAGCGAAATACAGTAACTGGCCCTCCAATAAATAAATTTCGCTCTCGCTTGAGCGCCTCCTCTGCTAAGATACGGCAGGCAATTTCCTCTTGCAATTGTTCATTCGCCCGTCTTAGTTCGGCGGTGTGTTCGTCTACTTTCTCTTGCAGGTGATCACGATATTGCCTCAATTCTTCCTCGGCTTGTATTAATTCAGTAATCTCAACCGCAAAAACAATGACTCCAACGATATTGCCGGCACTGTCACGGTAGGGAATTTTATCAGTGCGAATCCAAAGTTTTTCCCCGGTGAGGGTTTGCAGTGGTTCGATAATTCCCCTTTTAGGACAGCCAGAATTGATCACTTCCAAGTCGTCTTGGTAATAGCGATCTGCTTCGTTGGGCGAAATTTCATAAATTGATGCGCTTGCTATCGCTTCTACCGGCACCCCTGTTGCAACCGAGGCAGTTTTGTTAATCCGTAAGAGCCGGTTGTGGGTGTCTTTATACCAAATCAGCGCCGGCACAGAATCAAAGATAATTTGCTGTTCTTGTTGCTGGTTTCGCAGCATCGCCTCTGTCTGGCTTCTCTTGATAATTTCTTCCTGCAATTGTTCGTTGAGCTGAGTGAGTTCGGCGGTACGTTTTTCAACCGCTTCCTCAAGTTGCTCGTAATATTGGCTTAACAGAATCTGTTCGCGTTCTCTGCGTTGCATCTCTGCTTGCGATCTGCTATCAGCTTCTAACGCTAGGGCGATGAAATCGGCGCTTGTAATGGCGAAAGACTCTTCATCTGGCATCCACTGGCGCTCGTATTCTTTGCCAGAATCTTCAGAAGTGGTATGTTCGTAACAAATAATGCCTACTATCTGGCCGTGCAGCCGAATGGGTACGTGTAAAAAAGCTGTAATGCCTAGCTTTAAAAAATAAGAATCTGACTGTTCTTTTGTTCTCGAATCGCTACAGGTGTGATTTATTACTATCGTTGTTTGTTTTTCCAGCACTTGAAAATAAGTGGGACAATTGGCGGCTTCTAACACCCAGCCTTGAGAATGATGCTTGTCTGGCGCTTCGTAAAGATCGAGGCAGACAATTTTTGAGTTATTAGCTTTATACAGCCAAACGCTAACGCGCTTAACCTCAAGCGTGTCAGCGACAGTTTTTGTAATTTCTCTCACAACAGCTTCAAGATCGCCCCGGTTGAGGATCTGGCTTTTTGCCAATTCTGTGAGGGTGCGCGTTTGCCGGCATCGGCGTTTTTCGCATTCGCGCTGCTGTTGTTCTGCCTGCTTGGCTTGGGTGATGTCTTCGCAAACCAAAAGAATGACGGAGGAAGGTTGAGGGTTGAAGTAATCGTCTCCTCCTTTTCCAGCCTCACCTGAAACCGGCACTATACGGGCGCTGGCTTTTACCCAGAGAATTTGACCATTCGCACAGACAAGCCGGCTTTCCCAACTTACAACTTGATCGAGCTGTTGCCAATAAGCAGTATTGAGCGCTTCTAATTGTTGCCGGTCTTCAGGATGAAGAATCTGGGCCATTGATTTTAAAATTAACTGGCCGGCAGGATATCCAAGACGTGCTGCCCCAAATTGATTAACATCAATAACAACACCCGCTGCGTCGAGCGTGAAGCAGATAGTCGGAAGAAATTCGTATAAAGTTTGATCCCATCCCAGGTCAGCTTTCCTTTCACGCACAGCGACTTCAAGCTTGTAATGGTTTGCATTAAAATCAGAAGAGTGGAACTGTTTAATAGCCGCTTTTGCTTCCTCGTATAAAAGCATTGCTTTCACGGGCATAGCCGGCTTTGTTTAGGGCTTAAACCCCAGTTAAAACATTAATTCAGTCTTAACACTTTAAATAATATTATGGGAATCTTATGCTTTTTAGGCACAAGTCTTCGTTCAAAATGCTTTACCTTTTGTTACTAACTCCACTATCCAAATGGTTTTATTCTCTGAGCATATAGTAAAAAGTTGCTGATTGGGTAACTGCCGGCACCCTACACTTCTTTGGTTATCTAATATCACAATTAAACAATTATTGCAATAAGATTTTACACTTAATCTACCTTGCTAAAACTGAGCTTTTAATTCTGCTTTGAATTTAAAACCCTACAAATGTCTTTCTCTCCCCGGAGCTGGGGGGATCTATAGAGCAGCAAAAGAAACTGTTATACGTTGTCAACATTATGGACTAGCAGACATTCTCAAGTCCGATTTTGGCTTCACCGTTCCTTCGCTAGACACAACACCTTATCGTAATACATTTTAAATTTTAGATTTTTAATTTATCAACTAAATAAAGGTAGCTTTTTTAAAACTTTAAGATGTGGCTTTGAATTCCAGCAAAACTTTAACGGCTGCCGGCGTTGCAATATTGTAGAATGGTTGCTGAAATACCAGGAGTGAAGGGGATGCCGGCAAAGTTTTTGTTGAGATTTACGAGCGGATGACTCATGCTTTCCGAAGAATGAATGAGCCATCATTGTTTGTGCAGGAAATAAAATTGAATCAAAAAAGAACAAAATCCTATATTTTTTTAATCAAGATCTTGTTTAATAACACCGGAGCAATTTCAGTCAGCGGCAAAATATACTGAGCGGAACCGAGGGCAATCGCTTCTTTCGGCATCCCAAAAACGATGCAACTCTTCTCATCTTGAGCGATGGTGAGACCGCCGGCTTTGCTGATACTAAGCATTCCATCTGCACCGTCTCGGCCCATCCCTGTTAAGAGGACACTCGCAGCCGACTTGCCGTAAAAATTAGCCACCGAGTTAAACGTAACGGTTACAGAGGGGCGATGCCCAGAGACGGGTGGCGCAGACGAACAGTGAAACCGGCCTTTGTTATCCAATTCTAAATGGTGCTGCTCTGGTGGAAAATAAATCGTGCCGGCAGATGGATACTCACCCGCCGTGGCAATTCTTACGGAAAGAGAACACTCCCCATTTAACCAATCCACCAATCCTTTTAAAAACCCCTCGCTGATGTGTTGCACACAAATCACCGGCACTGGGAAATTTGCCGGCAGTTGAGTGAGAATGGTGTGCAGCGCTTGGGGACCGCCAGTGGATGCCCCGATTGCCAATATTTTTTTGGGTGGTGAGTGCTGACTGCTGAGTGCTGACTGCTGAGGGAGAGAGGGGGGGACAGGTGGGGGTTGTTTGGCGTGGGTTTGTTGTTTTGGAATTTTGCTCTCGCGATCCTTTGTGTCTTTGGCGATCAGCTGCTTTGGCTGAGGGTTAAAAGATACTGGTTCAGCCGTGGTTTTTCTTCGCCGCAGGGTAAAAACAGCCACGCCAGATAGTATCCTAATTTTGCTGATCAATTCTTGGCGGATGGATTCATAATTTGGGCCAAGCGCACCATGCGGTTTGGGAAACACATCCACCGCCCCTGCTTGCAGCAGACGAAAGACTGTGTGGGTATTTTCTGGCTGTACTGAAGAACTAATCACCAAAATTGGGCGCGGGAAGTTTGCCATCACTTCTTGGGTGAATTCCAACCCATCCATTTGAGGCATATGCAAGTCTGTGCAGATCACTTGAGGCTGAAGTTGAGGAATGAGGGCCAAACCCTCCTTGCCGGTGCGAGCCGTTCCCACGACTGTAATATCAGGGGATGAGGCTAGCATCCGTTTGAGAATGGTTAACGCCACAGGTGAATCTTCTACCAGCAAAACACGAATTGTCATTTGTCATTTGTCCTTACCCGCCTGTCAACCGCCATTTCTGGGATGTTTTTTAACAACAACCAACACTCGATATTTCTGGGATGTTTTTGAACAACAACCAAGAATTGATCACTAATGATCAATGACCGTTAAACTAGCCGTCTCAATGTTTCTAACAGCACTTCTTGATTAAAAGTGCTTTTTGTAATGTAGGCGTTAGCACCGGCTTGTGCACCAATTCTTCTATCCTCGTCTGTAGCGAGGGAGGTGACTAGGATAATCGGTAATTCTTTATATTCCTTGTGTTGGCGAATTTTTACCGTCAAGCCCAAGCCGTCTAAATTCGGCATCTGAATATCAGAGACGACCGCATCAAAAGAGCGGGTTTTCAGTTTATTGTAGCCATCCAATCCATCGACGGCGGTAACAACTTCATAACCGGCAGATTCGAGAATGCGTTTTTCTTGAGTACGAGTGGCGATCGAGTCTTCCACTAGCAGAATCGTTTGTTTTTCCGCTGCCGGCTCCGTTGCAGTGACGGGTTTAATCCCCCTAGATGGCCGGCGAACCGACTTGATCAAATCCTGAGGATTTAACACCATACAGACTTCACCCGTGCCCAAAATCGTTGCGCCGGCAACATTTCGTACTCGCTGGAGCAATTTACTTTGAGGTTTTAACACCACATCTTGCTCATCAAGCAGCGCATCTACCAGCAGCCCCAGGCATTCTTCACCTATCTTCAAAATAATACAAGGCTGTTGCTTGTCGTTTCTTATTTCTTGTCCCTCATCCGCTGGTTTCGAGAAATTATTGTTGAGTGAGGGCATTTCCAACAAATTTGCCAGTGGCGCAACTGATATAGGTTGACCATCTAAGATTATGGTATCGCGGCCTTCAATTGTAAAAATCTCACTCTCAGCCACCAGCCGAGCCATTTGCACAAACTCCACCGGCAAAGCATAGGCAATATCATTAACGGCAACCAACAGCACATGGGCTGTAGACAGGCTCGTTCCCAGATTCAGGCGCAACGTGCATCCCTTTCCGGGTGCCGATTCTACATGAATGCTGCCTTTGAGGTGCTCGACATTGGTTCGCACCACATCGAGTCCCACACCTCTGCCGGAGACTTCTGTTACAAATGTTCGAGTTGAAAAACCGGGCGCAAAGATCAGAGCCTGAATTTGATGAAGTGTCATGGTTGCCAGTTCTTCTTCCCGACAGATGCCACGTTTGATTGCCGTGCGTTTAATACTTTCGATGTCCAAACCCCGCCCATCATCAGCAACCTCAATAATAATGTTGGTGGCGGTTTGGTAACCTCGCAGCCGAATGGTGGCTACTGGCGGTTTGCCCATTTGCAAGCGCTCTGCCGGTGTTTCGATGCCATGATCAATCGCATTGCGAAGGATATGCATTAAAGGATCTTTCATTTCTTCCAAAATGCGCTTATCTGCCTTGGTTTCTCCTCCTTCAATCACGAGTTCTACTTCTTTGCTTTGCTGTCTGGCGAGATCGCGCACCATGCGGGGAAATAAATTAAAAATTGTGGACAGAGGCAGCAGGCGCAGGGTGCGAATTCCTTCCTCTAATTCATCGGCGACGGTGTCGAGTCGGGCAGTGTCTTCATAAACGGCATTTCTGAGGCGATTAACGAGCGAACCTAACTGCTCTAAGCGTTCTTCAGCTCGATGGTGCAAGTTTTGTACTTGCTTAAGCGTGCCATTGCGAGCTGAGGGGCGCAGGTGGAAGTTACCCGCAAGCTTTGGGTTGATGTCGGAGTTTCGCCCGTTTGGAACTTCGACTTTCAAGCCCCGCTCTAATTCGTCGAGGGCAAAACGATTGACAAAAACATCCCGGCTCCACTCTTCCCACAAGCTGACGATTTGCTCGATTTCGCCGAGTCGGTGGGCGATCCGAATTTTGGCGACGGTTAATTCACCGGCTTGAGTCATGAGGGCATCGAGATTTCGAGTTTCAACGCGAATGGTTTCGATGCGGTAGGTATCACTGCTGATTTTGACGGCATCAGTCGGGGGGGGAAACTGCAAGCCGGTGGCTGCCGGTTGAACCGGCGCGGCTGAGAAGTACCCGTTGCCGGTTAATGGCTGAGGTTGCTGGTTAGCGGTGATGTTTGGTGTTTGTAAAACTTGAGCCGGCATCCTATCAGTTGGCGCTGCTGATGAGCTGGCAGCGATCATGTTTCCATCCTCAGCAAGGGTGGGCACAAGTGTTGCAGCAGATGGGGACGTCTGCTGGATAGGTGACATCCGGGCGAGGACGTCTGCTGGGTTGGTGCCGGTAGGTTCGCCAGTGACGGCTTCGTGAACAAGTTGGCGGATGCCATCCAATCCGTAAGATAAGTTATCGCAAAGAGCTGAGGTAAAGCTGAGTTCGCCAAGTTTGACTGCCGTGAAAATATTCTCTAGCTGATGCGCGAGGGTGCCCACATCTTTGACGCCCAGCATTCCGGCATCACCTTTGATGCTGTGGGCTTCTCGCAACATTTCTTCTAATTTGGCATTGTCGTTGGGGAATTTTTCTAAAAAGAGCAAGCCGCGATCAAGTTTTTGTAAATGCTCTTCACAGACGATTTTGAAGGTGGTACGAAGTTCGTCGTCTTCAATATAGCGATGACTTTTTTGCCCGCTGATGAGTTGTGAGTTTTCAGCGGGGGTTGGGAGTTGAGGGTTGGGGATAGGCGATCTATGATTTTGCCAGCGATCAGGTGTTTCTCGCCTAGGGTGTGTGATGTGCTGTTGTGCTGCTACCTCGCTCTCTTGTTCACTTGTATGAGTCGGGGCTGCCGGTGCGGGCTTTGTTTCTGGGGTTGGCTTGATAATTTCAACCGTTTCTTCCTTAACCTGTAGGGGTTTTGGGGGTTGAGTATCGGCTCCCATCAAGTGAGCAAGGGCATAAAATGTGTTGATGCCGCTGGGTTCGCCAGTGACGGCTTCGCGGACGAGTTGACGAATCGCATTTAACCCACCCGACAAGCGATCACATAGTGCTGGGGTGAGGCTGGCTTCGCTGCGCTTTATGGTGCCCAGAATATGTTCTAGCTGGTGGGCTAGGGTGCCGACATCTTTGATGCCTAACATATTGGCATCTCCTTTCAGGCTGTGGGCTTCCCGCATCAATTCATTTAGCCCACTTAGATCGTCGGGGTATTTTTCTAAATGCAGCAGCCCTTCATCAAGTTTCTGCAAATGTTCTTCGCTGGCATCTTTGAAGGTAATTCGGAGTTCTTCATCTTCGATCATCATAAATATCGGCTCCTTTACAAAGTTAGGCGGAGTAATTGATGTTTAGAATGTTTGTGAAACCCAGAAACTGACGATTAGTTAATAGATAAAGGCTTTAAGTGAACGGAATAGCTGCTGATGAGCCTAGCTGTTGGCTTTTGGGCTGGGCGACCTGATGGCGGATATTTGGAAGCTTCTCTATAATTCGGCTGTCTATGCCGGCACCACTCAGTTGCGATTGCCTAGATGCTTTGCCTGTGTTTAATAAAGTGAGGGACTGTTCAATCAATGCGTCTATTTGATCTTCTAGCCTTCGTCTTTGGTAGAAAACTTGTTCATTATTTCTTAAAAATTCTTTATATTTTGCAATAAAATAACATTCGAGTGTCTGGGTGATTTTCCCGAGGCCCAGCAGCCTATGGCTTTCTTTTAAAAAAGGTTTTCCTTCAGTTGGGATATCTTTTAACCTGTCCAAAACTTGAAGGGTGCTGCTGTAAATGCGCTCTGTCAAGACGGTGACTAAAATCTCGAAAATAGCACGGGCGATTAGAATCCTGTTTCTTAAGTTTAGGTTACCAATCATTACAGCCTCTCTGAGAATCTAAGCGGATGCTTAATAAATAGTAAAAGTTTCTAGATGGCGAAACCTTGGTACTGCTACACTAGACGAGGAAATGGCCATGCTTGCTCTCGTCATTGTTACTCAAGATGGGAGGGTTTCAGTTTCTCCTTCCTCGGCCAGTTTTTGCGCTTACTAAGTCGATTTATTGATATACCTCCTGTTTTTTATCCTAACTTATTTATTCGGTTAAATGAATTTGATATTTTAAAGGTAATCTTTGCCGTTGGCATGGATGCACCTTATTCTAAAAACTTCTTTGTTTTTAGAATTCATGATAAGATTTTGATGACTATAGATGCGCTGCCATTTGGCTTACTTTGTCTGACTGTGCTTTTCCATTATTGAGCGAAAATGCACTATCTATAATAAATTTAACTTTAGTTTAATGAATCGTGTCTAAAGTTGTTTCTTGAAGTTAATCTAAAAATATTTTTATTTTTCTTATTTTTCTGGACTCAATTTTAATTTTATTAGATTTAAAAACCAATAATTTAAAAATTAAAGTTATTAAACTTATAAAAAAGTAAAGTAGTGTATGACAGTTGACTTGGCACTTAACTTGGTTAAAAAATATTATTTTCAAGGTTAATTTATTTAATATGGCTTACCGAGAAACTATTTTTGAATTGAAAAGCAAAATTTTAGCCAAGGCAGTCAGGGGAATGCTTGTTTCCAGTCCTTGGTAAATTTCTTGCTTGTTCAAAACTATGTTCTTGATAGCCGGTGCTGCACGAGCCAAAAGTTGTTCCTTCTTAAGCCAGCACCTTCATGCCTTTGTGATTAATTGCTTTATCCATATACCTTCTGCCTGCGAATGAACTAAATGTGATATTATTAGTGTTCCCATCATCATTAATTACTAACCAAATATTTGCCATTTTATCGTGAAGTTTTGAAGGGGCAAACACAGCCCTAGTGTTGCTTCAGCAGGGTTTCACACAGGAGTCGTGGGCAAGACGCCAAAAATTTACACGCTAAAGCCGGCACAGCCTTCACTCAGAGTAGAAGCCGGCAAAAAACTTGCCCCCGGAATTATTCTGTCCCCGATGCAAGAATTTCAAATTTCAGAATTACCTAATTCCGGTATCATCCCCACTTGTATTGACAAGTAGAAAACATTGTTCTTTAATCTAATATCTTAAATGGTATAAGGTGGCTCAGCTTGTTTTCGCAAGCCAGTTGGCTAGGATGCAGCAGTCAAACAGTGCTATCCAAAAAGTGTAGAAATTTTAAATATTCTCGTAAAAATTTGCGCCCCGACACTAATATCGGGGTGTTTCTCCTGAGCAATAATTAACATGAGCTGGACACAGCATTCACCTAGGCGAATTGCTATGCCGGCACCCTCAATGGGAATTAGCTCAAACCAACCTTAAACTGAACTCGGCGCGGAAGTGGAAGCGGCGAGTTCTTCCAAGCGTTCCTGCTGATCTTGGCCTATACAGGATTGAATAAGCTGTTCGATTTCACCTTCCAAGACAGGGGTAAGGGTGAAATTTTGTCCAAGCCGGTGATCCGTGACGCGATTATCTTTGTAATTGTAAGTGCGGATCTTTTCCGAACGTGCGCCGGTGCCAACTTGGGAACGCCGCATGGATGTGACGGCTTCTTGTTGCTCCCGCAGCTTCAGCTCATAAAGCTTGGCCCGCAAAATTTGCATAGCCCGCTCTCTGTTTTGTAGCTGGGAACGTTCTTCGGTGCAGAAGATGCGGATGCCAGTTGGTTTGTGGAACAAGTCAACCGCTGTTTCCACTTTGTTGACGTTTTGGCCGCCGGCACCCCCAGAACGAGCAGTTGTCAGTTCTATTTCCTTCGGATCAATGTGGACTTCTACATCATCCACTTCTGGCATGACGGCCACGGTTGCCGTTGAAGTGTGGACACGTCCACCGGCTTCTGTTACCGGCACCCGCTGTACCCGATGGACGCCGGCTTCAAATTTGAGCTTGCTGTAAACTTGATCGCCTTGAATTTCTAGAACAGCCTCCTTAAATCCGCCCATTTCTGCTAAAGATTCGCTCACCAGCTTGACTCGCCAATTTTGGTTTTCAGCATAGCGAGAATACATCCGCAGTAAATCGCCGGCCCAAATACTGGCTTCATCTCCGCCGGTGCCGGCGCGGATTTCCAGCATGATGTTTTTATCATCATTCGGGTCGCGGGGCAGCAACAATATTTTCAGGCGTGTCTCTAAGCTTTCCAGCTTGGCTTCCAGTTCTTCAACTTCCAGCGCTGCCATCTCTTGCAGATCAGGATCGCTGTTTGATTCCTTAAGCACTTGCCGAGTGCCGATCAATTCCTGCTGAGTTGTTTTCCAAATCTCATAGGTATCGACCACTTCTTCTAGAGAAGAACGAGCCTTAGCCACCCGCTGGTATTCATTCGGCTCTCTGGCCACATCTGGGTCAGCCAGACGGCGGGTTAACTCGTTGAAGGTTTGCTCAACGGATTTTAGCTTGTCGAGCAGATAAGTCTCAGCCATGTCGCGATCACCAGTCAAAATAGGAGGGTTTATCAGCGTTTTTTAGCGCTCAGCGGCTACTGTGTTTAGTGGCCTAGGGCTGAGTGCTGAGTTTTGAGTTAATTCAAAACTCAATTCCTCAAAACTTCTTGCTGACAGCCCTGCTACCTTTTCTTTTTGCCTTGCTCGCCTGCAGGAGCTTCGCTTCCCATGCCGTACTTACGCAAGAAGCGCTCAACGCGGCCTTCTGTGTCAATAATTTTCTGGGTGCCGGTGTAGTAGGGGTGGTTGCCAGACCAAACATCAACGTGCAGTTCGGGCTTTGTGGAACCAATCGTCATGACTAATTCCCCGTTGCAGTAAACCTTGGCGTCGGGATACCACTGGGGATGAATATCAGGTTTTGCCATCGTTTTCGACTCTTAATCGGTTGACTCTGAAATCATTTTAACGCTCATTGGCCTGTATCGTTTGCCCTGAGTCCTTTGCGTTTAAATAAGGGGCAAAGGACAGAAGACAAAGGACGTTTGACTTAGCGCTTAGAGTATTGAGGTGCCTTACGGGCTTTACGCAGACCGTATTTCTTCCGTTCTTTGGCGCGGGGATCGCGGGTTAAATACCCTTCGATTTTCAACGGTTGGCGGTTGTCTGGGTCTAGCTGGCAAAGGGCACGGGCGACGCCTAGACGAATGGATTCTGCTTGGCCGGTCAATCCGCCGCCTTGAACTTTAACCAGGATGTCATATTCATTTTCCAGGCCCAAGGTTTCTAAGGGAGCCTTGGCGGCAGCTTGATAACCGGCATTAAATTGCAGGTAATCTTCTCCAGTTCGACCGTTGATGAGCAGCTGGCCGGTACCGGGAACCAGGCGCACTCGTGCGACGGATGATTTACGGCGTCCGGTGCCCCAGTACATGGCGCGACCGCTTTGTTCGGTTGCTTGCATTAGTCTTGTCCTCCGGGAATCGTTTGAATATTCAGGGTTTGGGGTTTTTGAGCTTCGTGGGGATGGTCGGGTCCGGCGTAGACTTTGAGATTGGTAAACAGTTGTCTGCCGAGGCTGTTTTTGGGCAGCATCCCCTTCACGGCTTGCTCAACGATCCTTTCGGGGATGCGAGCTTGCAATTTGGCGAAGGTTTCTGTTTTCATGCCGCCCGGTCTGCCGGAAGTGCGCCGGTAGAGTTTCTGGGTGCGTTTTTTGCCGGTGACGTTGATTTTTTCGGCATTTACCACGATCACAAAGTCCCCGGTATCGATGTGAGGGGTGTAGATGGGTTTGTTTTTACCCCGTAAAATCATGGCGACTGCAGTAGCCAGCCGGCCTAAGCGCTGGTCAGCGGCATCCACAACGTACCAGTTTTTCTCGATAGAAGTTGGATTGGGTAGGAAAGTTTTGTTTTCGCTCATTTGTCATTATGTCCTTTGTCATCTTTAAAAAATCTTTTGTTTTTCGTCTTTTGTCATTTGCGCTGGGACAAGGGACGAAGAACCAAAGACGAATTTGGGCATGGTGTCAAACCAGATATCTGGGGGAAACGGGGAGTCGGGATAGCCAACTCTTAGCAAGCAGAGTCCGTGAGCCGGTGCTGCATACTTGACTTCTTCACGGCGCTCGTTTGTCCACAGTTCTTGGAAATTGGCCAGCGACCGCTGTCCCCTGCCCACTTGAACCAGCAGCCCGACGAGCAGGCGCATCATGCCATAGAGGAAGCCATTGGCTTGCACTTCGATATGAAGGAATGGCCCTTGCCGGTAGCACTCAGCGACGTGTACTTCCACCCAAGAATGCTTGCGCTGCGATCCAGCTCGGTGAAAAGCAGCCAGATGATGGTAACCAACCAGCGGTTTTAAGGCTGCTTGGATTAATGATTCATCTAAGGGAGCATGATAATAATGCCAAGCAAAGGGTTGCACAAACAAGTTGGGTTGCGCTTCTGTATAGAGGCTGTAGCGATAACGACGCCACTCGGCACAGAAGCGAGCGTGCCAGTCTGAAGGCACTGAGGCCGAGGCCCGAACCAGAACATCTTTGGGCAACCTGGTATTGAGAACTGCTGCCCACCGATGGCCCGGAATGGTGCCGGTGGCATCAAAGTGAGCGACCTGAGCTGCTGCGTGGACGCCGGCATCGGTGCGACCGGCTCCATAAAGAGTCACTGGCCGATTGAGTACAGATTGCAAGACTTTTTCAATGTCTTCCTGCACACTTCGATGATGGGGTTGCCGTTGCCAACCATGAAAATGAGTGCCCAGGTATTGAATCACCAGGGCAATTCGCTGTGTGTTGGTTGGGCAATGTGCGCTATCCATCTTTTGCAAATTACTAACAGCTAATTGCTAATTCCCATTAGCCATCAACCATTAGCATTCGCCAATGACCAATGACCCATGACATCAAACGAGTTCGATAATCGCCATTTCAGCATTGTCACCTCGTCTGGGCATGGTTCGCAGAACCCGGGTATACCCGCCGTTTCGATTGCCATAGCGAGTAGCCACTTGTTCAAACAGCGCATGGACGAGCTGTTTGTCGTAGATATAGCCGAGGGCTTGGCGGCGGGCAGATAGAGAGCCATCTTTGGCCAAGGTAATGATCCGGTCAGCTTCCGAGCGAACCGCTTTGGCCCGCGTTTTTGTGGTAGTAATCCGACCGTGGCGGAGCAGCTCGGTGGTCAGCGCTCTGAGCAAAGCCCGACGCTGATCTGCCGGCTTACCGAGTTGAGGAACACGACAACCGTGACGCATAGGGAATTCTAAAGTATAATTACAAAGTGAGAAATCAGAATGAAAAAGGGAGAAGGGAAAAGTGGAAAATTAGTTTTTCCCGCGTGCTTGTCCCTTGTCCCTTTTTTAGGTGGTTTTCGCCGATTTTTCTTGCGGCAGCGTAATGCCTAAACGCTTCTGCAAAGCTTCAATCACTTCTTCAGCGGACTTTTGACCGAAGTTTTTGATCTCTAAAAGATCTTCTTGGCTGTAATCCAGTAAGTCGGCTACTGAGTTAATTTGCGCCCGCTTGAGACAGTTATAGGCTCGCACTGAGAGCTGCAACTCTTCAATTGGAATCTGGCTGGTTGGATCTTCTGGGAATTCATCGGCTTTATCCAGTGTCTCAAGGTTGATATCCTTGAGCGGATTGAACAGATCAACCAGAATATTTGCAGCTTGGCTGAGAGCCTCTTGGGGGGTGAGGCTGCCATTCGTCCAGATTTCCATAATTAGCCGATCTTTCTCCAGAGAACCCCCAACGCGGGCATCCTCAACGCTGTAGTTGACTTTACGAACCGGCATAAAGATCGCGTCAATCTGGAGAAAGTCTAACGCAGGAGCTTCGTCGCGACTGCGGTCAACCGCTCGATAGCCTCTGCCTTTTTCAATCCGAAATTCCATTTCCAAAGTGGCTCCCTCTGAGAGGGTGGCCACATATTGGATCTGATCGACCACTTCGACCTCAGATGGCAGATCGAACTGTGATGCTGTAACGGTAGCTGGCCCATTTACGAGCAATCGACCAATCTGGGGTTGAGAGGAATAGGTTTTGAGGACAACTTCCTTCATGTTGAGGAGGATTTCCAGCACATCCTCCCGCACCCCCGGAATAGTGGCAAACTCGTGATTAACCCCCGCAATGCGGACAGCCGTCACTGCCGCACCTTCCAGGTTAGACAGTAGCACCCGCCTCAGCGCATTGCCGACCGTGGTTCCTTGCCCCCTCTCCAGCGGCTCCAAAACAAATTTGCCGTACTGGCCCTGGTCTTTCTCAGTGTTGGACTCTACACATTCAATCTGAAACTGCGCCACGGAGTGACCTCCCTTCTCCTTGATCCCTGGAAGGCTCACATAGCCTCCCTCTATGAATGCTGGCTTGATACCCAGCTGTGTTTCCTCAGGCAAAAGTCAAAGAAATTCTTTGTTGTGTTTTGCCTGTTGGCTGTCGAGTGCCTAAACTCGCCGCCGTTTTGGTGGGCGGCAGCCATTGTGGGGAATTGGGGTAATGTCCCGAATCAGTGTGATTTCTAGCCCAGCACCTTGTAAGGCACGTATCGCAGTTTCTCGACCCGATCCTGGCCCACTCACCATCACTTCTATTTGGCGCATACCCTGGTCGCCGGCTCGTCTAGCCGCGCTCTCAGCTGCTGTTTGAGCGGCAAAGGGGGTGCCTTTTTTGGCTCCCTTGAAGCCGCTAGAGCCGGCTGAGGCCCAGGAAATCACCTCACCGTTTTGATCGGTGATCGTGACAATGGTGTTATTAAAGGTAGACTGAATGTAGGCTACCCCATTGGGGACGTTCCGTTTTTGCTTCCGCGCCCCTGTTTTTTTTGGTGTTTGTCGCGCCATATCGGTCTGTTTGAGAGGGTTTTAAGTTGATTGTTGTTAGTTCTAGAAGGCGCTTACTTCTTAGCCGCTGCCTTCTTCTTACCGGCAACGGTCCGACGGGCACCGCGACGGGTTCGAGCATTTGTGCGGGTTCTCTGTCCCCGAACTGGCAGTCCCAAGCGATGGCGGCGACCCCGGTAGGTGCCGATATCCATGAGGCGCTTGATGTTCATCCCCTCTAAGCGCCTGAGATCCCCTTCAACTTGATAGTCGCTTTCTACCGCTTCTCTTAAGGCCGCTACATCCGCGTCACTTAAATCTTTGATGCGGGTGTCAGGATTGACACCCGTGGCGGCTAGAATATCTTTGGACCTAGATAGCCCAATCCCATAAATGTAGGTCAGACCGATTTCGACGCGCTTATCGCGAGGAAGGTCTACCCCGGCAATCCGTGCCACGTTTTTTTCTCCCTATTCTTTACTTTGTTGCTAAAAATCTCAAATGGGCAGATGCCAGATGGACATCTCTGTGAGATTTGGGTAAGCTAACCTTGACGTTGCTTGTGTTTCGGGTTAGAACAAATTACCATGACCCGACCGCGACGACGAATGACGCGGCATTTCTCGCAAATCTTTTTGACTGATGCTCTAACTTTCATGCCTTTTTTGGCAGCACTACAAACGTAATATTATATCAATTTCTGTTGGGATTGCAAAAAACTCAGCAAATTTTTCCTTGTCTGAGTTTTTTAAACCGTTTTATCTAAAGCTACTTCTTGCGAAGCCGGTAAGTAATTCTCCCTTTCGTCAAGTCATAGGGCGTTAGCTCGACTTTGACGCGATCTCCTGGCAAAATTTTGATGTAATTGCGCCGGATTTTGCCGGAGATATGAGCGAGAACATTAAACCCATTATCTAGGTCAACGCGAAACATCGCATTGGGCAGGGATTCAGTCACCGTGCCTTCCATCTCAATTAAATCTTGCTTAGCCAATGTGTTTTTTCCTTGACGCGACTGTATCTAGAACTCAACCCAACAGTTTTTTTCTTTCCACTGAGTCTGGAACTGCTCAGGGCACTCTAGCTTTACATATCTTAGCAAAGCTTTCACCCAAAGCAGTCTGACACTTATCAGGCAAGCAGTCTTGACTCAGATGAAGAATTTGAGTGAACGGTCAGGCAACGCCCTCAGTCCCGCGCACTGGCGTGCCGATCAGGACTCAATGAGTTGTTTGAGTGCGGTCGTGACCTCCTGCATCGATTGATTGCCATTAACAGAAACGAGCTGCTGCTGTCCGCTGTAATAGTCAATCAGCGGTGCTGTTTGTTCCCTATAAACTTCCAGACGCCGGCGAATGGTCTCTTCGTTATCATCTTTGCGCCCTCGGCTTAGCATTCGTTCCACCAAGACGGCATCAGGCACGTCTAAGTTGACAACACGATCCGAGTGCTGTTCTAATTCTTGGAGCAGCTTATCCAAAAAGGTAGCCTGAGTGACGTTACGCGGGAAGCCATCTAAAATCCAGCCGGCTTTAGCATCCGGTTGGCCCAGACGTTCCCGCACCATCTCCAGGATCAGCTCATCAGGCACTAACTCGCCGCGATCCATGTATCCTTGGGCTTTTTCACCCAAAGGAGTTTTTTCTGCGACGCAGGCTCGCAAAATATCGCCGGTTGAAATATGGGGAATGTGGCAAAGCTCAGCGAGTAGATGAGCTTGTGTGCCTTTACCGGCTCCTGGAGGCCCTAAAAAAATCAATCGCGTCACTACTGCTTCACCATTCCTTCGTATCGCTGGGAAATCACGTAAGTTTGAATTTGTTTCGCCGTATCAATGGCAACCCCCACTAAAATTAGCAGTGAGGTTGCGCCAAGCCCCTGAAACGTCTTAACACGAGTCGCCGTTTCCACAACTGTTGGCACGATGGCCACCAAACCGAGGAAAATAGCACCTAAGAAGGTTAGCCGGTTTAAAACGCGCTCGACATACTCACTCGTGGTCCGACCTGGACGAATACCCGGAATACTAGCTCCCATCTTTTTCAAGTTTTGAGCCATATCCACTGGGTTAACGATTAAGGAAGCATAGAAATAGCTAAAGAACAAAATCAAACTCAGGTAGAACGCTTCATAGAGAAATGGGATAGGACCCCCAGGACTCAGATATTGAGCGATTTTGATTAACAGATCGTTGCGAGTGAATTGAGCTAAGGAATAAGGCAAAATCAAGACAGCTGACGCAAAGATGATGGGCATGACGCCCCCTTGATTCAAACGCAGCGGCAAATAGCTTTTTTGCTCTTTATAAAGGCGTTTACCGACTTGCCGGCGTGCTGAGATGATGGGAATTCGCCGAGTTCCTTCTTGAACAAATACAATCCCCACAATCATGATCAAGAAAACGATCAGTAGCATGATGACGCGACCAACGTTTTCCCGGCCTCCTGTTTGGGCGTATTCAATTGTTTGCCCTAAGGAGCGGGGTAGTACCGCCACAATGTTGAGGAAAATTAACAGGGAAGCCCCATTGCCAATCCCCCGTTCTGTAATCAGTTCTGACACCCACATGACAAACATAGAACCGGCAGTGAGAGCCAGCGCCGTGAAGGCGATAAATAAAGGGCCAGGATTGATCGCAGCTTGGGAATTAGAAATCCACAGGGCAATACCAATACTTTGAATAATCGCCCATCCCAAGGCCACATAACGAGTAATCTGGGAAATTTTCCGCCGGCCCGCTTCCCCTTCATTTTTCTGCAACTCCTCTAAAGCCGGAATTGCTGCTGTCATCAGCTGCAAAATGATAGAAGCGTTAATGTAGGGCAAAATTCCTAGGGCGAAAATTCCCAAAGTGCGAATGCCGCCTCCAGAGAAAAAGTCCAAAAAACCAATTAATGGACTGTTGCTAATGTTGGCTTCAAACGCATTTCGATCAACGCCCGGTACGGGTAAGAATACGCCCAATCGTACCAATATCAGCAGACCGACAGTGACAAGCAGCCGACCTCGGAGGCCGGCAGCTTGAGCCATCTGCATAAAGGTTTCTTGAGCAGTTGGAGCTTTGTCTCGACTAACGACCATTCAGGCATCCCTCTCCTACATAGATTGGCAAGGACGCTGGGCACTCCTAGCAATCGCCAAGGCTGCTAACTTCCCCTTCCAGATACAACTTCACAACTGCCACCCGCAGCTTCAATTTTGGAACGGGCGCTAGCTGTAAAGGCAGAGGCTTTTACGTTAAGTGGGACGTTCAAATCCCCATCGCCTAAAATTTTCAGCGAGCCGTCATTTGATGTGACAATACCGGCCTCCATGAGTGAGGCTAAAGTCACTTCTGTGTTGGCGGGGAGTGAGGCCAGCGATCTTACATTAATCGTAGTGTAATGTTTACGATTAATGACGGTAAAGTGCTTAAGCTTGGGCAAGCGCCTGTAAAGAGGCATTTGACCACCTTCAAAACCGGGCCGGGTACTGCTACCCGATCTGGCTTTTTGACCGCGCATTCCTTTGCCGGCGCTAGCACCTTGGCCGGCAGCAATACCCCGACCTAAGCGGCGTTTGCGCTTTGTAGAGCCCTTTTTGGGCACCGCATCTTGTATTCTCATACTCTTCAGTTGTTTTTTGTCTTTTGCCCTTCATCGTTTGCCCTTCGTCCCTGGTTTTTACACCTTTGACTGGTGACAAGTGACAAGTGACTAAATGTAGAGATTTTCAATTGGAATTCCGCGCTCTTCGGCCACATCAGAAAAGGTGCGGAGACCGGATAAGGCATTGACTGCCGCGCGGGCATTATTTAGAGGATTGTTCGAGCCAAGTTGCTTGGCTAAAATATTGCGGACACCGGCCAGTTCCAGTACCGTCCGCACAGCTCCCCCGGCAATTACCCCAGTTCCAGGTGAAGCAGGACGCATCATCACTTTGGCTCCAGTTGCCGCCCCATTTGCGGGATGAGGGATGGAATTGGACTTGGTGAGGGGAACCTCAATCAAGTGCTTTTTGCCATCAACCACGCCTTTTTTAACAGCACTGATTACGTCACTTGCTTTGCCTACGCCAACACCCACTTGGCCCCGTTCGTTGCCAACAACGACGATCGCGCGGAAGCTGAGTTTTTTACCGCCTTTCACCACTTTGGTAACGCGGCGGATCTGAACAACCCGCTCTTGCCACTCGGTTTCTTTTTCGCGATTGCGACTGCTTTTTTTACGTCGCTGTTGCTGTTGTTGTTCCGCCATAGTTTTGTCCTTTTAAGTTAGTTTTGAATTTTGATTTTTGAGTTTTGAGTCGTGATTTCATTCAAAACTTAAAACTCAAAACTCAAAACTCTTAAAAATCTAAGCCGGCTTCACGAGCGGCTTCTGCTAGCGCTTTGACGCGACCGTGGTACAGGTTGCCACCGCGATCAAAAACGACTTTCTCAATGCCTTTGGCCAGCAATCGCTGTGCGATCAGCTTTCCAACTTGAGCCGACGCTTCACAGTTAGAGCCAGAGTTCACTTCTGATTTTAGCTCTGTGTCTATCGTCGAGGCCGCCACTAAGGTCTGGTGCTGGGTATCGTCGATCACCTGTGCATAAATATGCTGGTGAGAGCGAAACACTGCCAGTCTGGGACGATCTGGGGTGCCAAACACCTGGCGTCGAACGCGCCGGTGCCGGCGCTTGATTGATTCTGTACGAGTCAGCTTCATTTCTTACCCTTACCTCCTGCCTTACCAACCTTACGTCTGACGACTTCACCGGCATAGCGAATGCCTTTGCCTTTATAGACTTCCGGGGGTCGGACAGCGCGAATTCTGGCGGCAGTGTTTCCCACGATTTCTTTATCAATGCCGCTGACAACCACATTTGTGTTGTTTTCCACGGCGATTTGGATACCGTCAGGCGGTTGAATTTCAACGGGTTTGCTGTAGCCCACGTTGAGAATCAGCGTTCGCCCTTGGGTTTGCGCCCGATAACCAACGCCTTGGATTTCCAGGCGTTTTTGAAAGCCTTGGGAGACGCCATCAACCATGTTAGACACTAAGGTTCGGCATAATCCGTGGCGCTGACGTGCTGGCCGGGACTCATCCTTGCGCTTGACGTGTAATGTGCCATCTTCCTCTTCGACGGTGACTTCTGCCGGCAAAACTCTAGAAAGTTCACCTTTTGGCCCCTTAACTGCTACCTGCTGCCCCTCAATTGCGACCGTCACTTTATTGGGGATAGGAATGGGGCGCTTGCCAATGCGAGACATAACTGGTTTCTCCTTAAGAATTCAGAGTTGGGAATTCAGAATTCACACTGGGGATTGAAAAAGATTTTTTCACGCCCCAGTTGTGATTTCTGAGTTTTACCAGACATAACAAAGCACTTCCCCACCTACGCCGGTTCGCCGAGCTTCGCGATCGGTCATAATGCCAGACGACGTAGAAATGATGGCAATACCAATGCCCCCCAAAACTCGTGGTAATTCTTGTCGGTTTGAGTAAACCCGCAACCCAGGCTTACTGACTCGCTTTAGTGCTGTAATAATCGGTTGCCGGTTCTTTCCTTTGTACTTTAAGGAAATCACCAGATGCCGTGTTACTCCTTCGCCTGCTTCTTCATACTCAGCAATAAAACCTTCATCTTTTAAAACTTTGGCTATATTGCGAGTCATTTTAGTGGCCGGCACCTCAGTTGTTTGATGCCGCGCTAGGCTGGAGTTGCGAATGCGCGTTAGCATATCTGCAATCGTATCGTTAACCGCCATCGTTCCCTCCTTATAAAACTGCTTTAGTTAGTCCGGAAGGGCATACCCATTTCTTTGAGCAAGGCGCGGCCCTCTTCGTCGGTGTTTGCAGTTGTGATGATTGAAATGTCCATACCACGAATTTGATCGATGGTGTCGTATTCGATTTCTGGAAAAATTAGCTGCTCTCTGACGCCTAGAGTGTAATTCCCCCGGCCATCAAAACTCTTGGGACTAACGCCTCGAAAATCCCGAATTCGGGGCAGGGACAGGTTAATGAGTCGCTCTACGAAGTCGTACATCCGCTCAGACCTGAGAGTGACCATAATCCCAACCGGCATTCCTTTGCGGATTTTAAAGCCGGCGATGGCTTTTTTCGCGCGAGTGACTACTGGCTTTTGACCTGTAATAATCCCAACTTCTTTGATAGACGCTTCCATTGCCTTAGCATTCTGAGCGGCATCCCCTAACCCACGGTTAACGGTGACTTTCACAAGCTTGGGCACCTGATGAATGTTCCTATAATTGAA
This sequence comes from Microcoleus sp. FACHB-68, assembly GCF_014695715.1. Classification (NCBI taxonomy): domain Bacteria; kingdom Bacillati; phylum Cyanobacteriota; class Cyanophyceae; order Oscillatoriales; family Microcoleaceae; genus Microcoleus; species Microcoleus sp. FACHB-68. The sequence continues at coordinate 102,373 of NZ_JACJOT010000002.1, read as the reverse complement.
CTGCTCCATCAGTTTTGGAACAATCGTCTCGATGTACTGAGTTTTGAGTTTTCCTGGCATAATTTTTTGATCCTTACTTTCCCTGGGCTTGGTCAGAGAATTCGTCATTTCTCGTTAGTCATTTGTCCAAAGCGCTGTGCATAAGGGACAGATGACAATTAATCAATGATTTCTCCGGTCTTTTTGAGCATCCGTACCTTCCGACCCTCTTCGGTAAAGGTATAAGAGACGCGGCTGGCAACTTTTTGCTTGTTGGAGTAAAGCATGACATTGGAGCTGTGGATCGGGGCTTCATAGTTGATGATTTTGCCCGATTCACCTTCTTGCTGGGGTTTAACGTGCTTGGTTTTGACGTTAACCCCTTTAACCACCACTTTGCTTTCTCTAGGAAGGGTTTGGAGAATTTCTCCCACCTTACCCTTATCCTTGCCGGCGATCACCTGAACAGTGTCACCTTTTTTGACGTGCATTTTGTAGCGAACTACAGGGTTTTCACTTTTTTTGGCCATCAGAGTACCTCCGGCGCGAGGGAAACAATTTTAGTGAAGTTCTTGTCACGCAGTTCGCGAGCCACCGGCCCAAAGACGCGGGTTCCTCGCGGGTTGCCATCTTGGTTAATAATCACGGCGGCGTTATCATCAAAGCGAATGCTCATGCCACTGTCCCGGCGCAGTCCCTTACGGGTACGGACGATGACAGCACGCACGACATCCGACTTTTTGACGGCTTGATTCGGAGTGGCATCTTTAACGACGGCAATAATCACATCGCCCACACCGGCATAGCGCCGATTGCCCCCCAGAACGCGGATGCACATCAATTTGCGTGCACCGCTGTTATCTGCCACATTTAAGTAGGTCTCTTGCTGAATCACGGTTCGGTTTCCTTTGTCCTTGTTTTAGGAGGCGCTGTTGAGAACTTCGATCACCGTCCAGCGTTTGGTGCGACTCAGGGGCCGAGTTTCCTGAATGCGGACGCGATCGCCTTCCTTACATCGGTTTTCTTCGTCGTGAACTTTGTAACGCTGGGTGCGAACCATAATTTTGCCGTATTTAGGGTGGGGCGAGCGGTTTTCGATAGCCACCACAACGGTTTTTTGCATTTTGTCGCTGACAACCAAGCCAACTCGTTCTTTAACTGCCATGTTTACCTACTCCTGGGTTGCCGCTTGTGAGGGGACTTGTTGCGTGGATGACCGCATGCGCTCGGATTCTACAGTCATCAGCTGGGCCAACCGATGTCGGGCGTGCTTGAACTGATGGGATTTTTCTAACCGGCGAGTCGCTTGCTGCAACCGCAATTCAAACAATTGGCGTTTGACAGCCAAAATTTCCTCACCCAGTTCCTCGTCACTTAAGCTTCTTGCTTCTTCAATCTTGGGAAAAGGCATATTCTATGACTGCTCCTCTTCACGCGAGATGAACTTTGTTTTGATGGGCAGCTTATAGGCAGCCAAGCGCATTGCTTCACGGGCTATCTCTTCAGTGACGCCCCCAATTTCAAAGAGAATTCGACCGGGTTTGACCACGGCTACCCAGAATTCTGGCGAACCTTTACCGGAACCCATCCGGGTTTCGGCAGCCCGCATGGTTACGGGTTTGTCTGGGAAAATGCGAATCCAGATTTTGCCACCCCGGCGAATGTAGCGGGTCATGGCACGACGGCTGGCTTCAATTTGGCGGGAGGTGATCCAGGACGGCTCTAGCGCTTGGAGGGCAAACTCGCCAAAGTTGAGTGTGTTGCCCCTAGTTGCCTGACCTGTCATCCGTCCGCGCTGCTGCTTGCGGAATTTTGTTCTTTTAGGACTTAACATGATTTGTCAGTTGTCAGTTGTCAGTTCTAAGAATGCCGGCTGCGGGCGCTCAGCTGTCAGTCGTTGGCTGTGATCCTTTTGGCGGCTGACCGCTGACCGCTGACCGCTGACAGTCCCAACAGATAACTGATGAGGTTTTACAGTTATCCTTCATTTGAGCGGTCTTCAAACTGCTGGCGGCGTCGCTGTTGCCGGCGCTTGGGCTGAGCCACGTTTGTCGGAGCCACGTCTTGCTGTCCGGGAATGATTTCGCCTTTGAAAACCCAAACTTTGACGCCAAGAATTCCATAAATGGTTTTGGCGGTGCAGTAGGAGTAGTCAATGTCTGCGCGTAAGGTGTGCAGGGGCACTCTTCCTTCGCGAGTCCATTCGGTGCGGGCGATTTCTGCGCCGTTAAGGCGACCGCTGACTTGTATTTTGATGCCTTCCACACCGGCTTTTTGGGCGCGTTGGATGGCTTGGCGCACAACTCGTCGGAAGGAAACCCGCCGCTCTAATTGTCCGGCGATGTATTCGGCAATTAACGCTGCATCGGCGTCTACTCTAGCCACTTCCACAACATTAATGCGGATTTGGCGGTTGCCGCCACCGAGCATTTCTAGAAGGCCGGTGCGTAAACTTTCGATACCTTGGCCACCCCGTCCCACAACGACGCCGGGTCGGGCTGTGCGGACTTCTAGATCGATCTGGTCAGCTTTGCGTTCAATACGCACTTCAGAAATCCCTGCATTACTGAGGGTTTTCTGCACGTACTTGCGGATTTTGTGATCCTCTTGCAAAACTTCTGGATAACGATTGGAATCGGCAAACCAGCGCGAGCGGTGTTCTTGGGTGACACCTAAACGAAAACCGACTGGATGTATTTTTTGTCCCACGGATGCGTCCTCTAACGACTTTAGATTTCAGATTTTGGATTTTGGATTGAATCTAAAATCTAAAATCCAAAATCCAAAACCGCTCCTGCTTTCTAAATTAGTCTTCTAATGCAGGAGCCACAGCCACGGTAATGTGACAGGTTGGCTTCCGAATTTGGTAAGCGCGACCTTGAGCGCGAGGCCGGAAGCGCTTGAGTGATGGCCCTTGATCCGCAAATGCCTGACTGACCGTTAGCTTAGCCGGGTCAAGCCCCAGATTGTGTTCAGCATTGGCGACGGCTGAGCGGAGCACGTTCAGCACCGGCTCACAGGCACGGTAAGGCATAAACTCCAGAATAATCAGCGCTTCCCGATAGGAACGCCCCCGAATCTGGTCAAGCACCCGACGCACCTTATGAGGAGACATCCGAATGTATCGCGCGATCGCTTTGACTTCTTCAGTGGTTTCAATAGCCATAATAAAATTGAGAATTGAGAATTGAGAATTGAGAATTAAGAATTAAGAATTAAAAACGATTATCTCTTTCTTCATTCTTAATTCTTTGTTCTAAATTCATCTAACGACGTGCCTTTTTATCGCCCTTAGCGTGTCCCCGGAAAGTTCGGGTCGGGGCAAATTCACCTAATTTGTGACCGACCATTTGCTCGGTCACATAGACGGGTACGTGCTGCCGTCCGTTATGGACGGCGATGGTGTGACCAACCATCAGGGGCAAGATTGTTGAGGCGCGTGACCAGGTTTTGATGACCTGTTTTTCGCCTTTGGCATTCAAGTTTTCTACTTTGGTAAGCAGATGGTCAGCAACGAAAGGACCTTTTTTGAGAGAACGACCCATAGTTCAATTTTGAATCTTGGATTTTTGATTGATGCGCGGAGTCTAGATTTCGGAGGTTTTTTTGAAGCTCGAAAATCTAAAATTGAAAATTCTAGGACTCTCTACCGCCACGCCCTCGTTTGGAGGATTTACGGCGACGGCGCACAATTAAAGCGCTACTTTGTTTCTTGCGCTTACGAGTCTTGGCACCCAAAGCTGGCTTACCCCAAGGTGTCACTGGGCCGGATCTACCGATTGGCGCTTTGCCCTCACCACCGCCGTGTGGGTGATCAACCGGGTTCATTACGCTGCCTCGGACAGTAGGCCGGATGCCTTTCCACCGAGTCCGCCCTGCTTTGCCAACTTTGATGTTTCTGGCCTCAAGGTTGCCAACTTGGCCAATGGTGGCATAGCACTCGCGCCGCACCATCCGGACTTCACCCGAAGGCAGTCTGAGGGTGACATAGTTGCCTTCTTTGGCCATTACCTGAGCGGTTGCGCCGGCAGCTCGAACTATTTGGCCACCCCGACCGGGTGTCAGTTCTACGTTGTGGACGCCTGTCCCTAACGGGATATTGCCCAAAGGCAAGGCGTTGCCAATTTCAATCGGGGATTCGGGTCCGGAAATGATGTGGGTGCCGACGGTTAACCCAACGGGATGAAGAATGTAACGCTTTTCTCCATCTTGGTAGTACAGCAGTGCAAGCCGAGCGTTACGATTCGGATCGTACTCAATAGCTGCAACTTTCGCTGGGATATTGTGCTTGTTACGGCGAAAGTCAACAATCCGGTACAGGCGCTTGTGGCCCCCACCCCGGTGCCGGGTTGTAATGACACCACGATTATTCCGGCCTTTGGGGCGGTGTCGTGAGCGGGTTAGCGATTTTTCTGGCTCATCACGCGTCACCTCGGAAAAGTCGGAGACGGTGCGTTGGCGTGTGCTTGGTGTGTATGGCCGGTAAGAACGGATGCCCATAACTTTTTTCTCAGTTGTCAGTTGTCTGTTGTCTACTGTCCGCTTTTAGTGGCCTTTCGCACGCTTCGGTGATGCCACTGACTGCTGGCGAATTTAGACTTCTGGGAACAAGGTGATGGTATCACCCGGTGCCAAAGTTACAATTGCACGTTTGTAGAGCGCTTTGAACCCTACAAATCGGCCAACCCGTTTCTTTTTGCGCGGCGGTCTTTGAGTGTTGACACTCAGGACTTTGACATTAAACAGGTATTCAATTGCGGCTTTAATTTCTGGTTTGGTCGCTTTGGGAACAACTTCAAATGTGTATTTGTTTAGTTCCATTAACATCGTTGCTTTTTCGCTAACGATGGGGCGATGGATTAAATCGGCTAGTCCGCGCTGATTGTATTCACTCACTGTACACCTCCTGAATTTTAGCCAGTGCCTCTGCACTCACAACAATTTTGTCTGCATGAAGCAGATCAAAAATATTCAAGTTTGCTGCTGATATGAGCTTTAAATTCGAGACGTTGCGAGCTGATAAGTAAACGTTTTCTTCTCGCTCGTCCAAGATCAACAGAACCTTGGCGTCTGGCTCAATTCCCCAACGCGTGAAGGCGGCCAATAATTCTTTGGTTTTTGGACGTGATAGCTGTTCTTTAAAGTCGCTCACCACGATCATGTCTTCGGCGGCCCGACTTTGGAGAACGGTCCGAAGCGCCAGACGCCGCTCTTTGCGGTTCATTTTGATGTCATAATCTCTGGGTTTGGGTCCAAAGATTACGCCGCCGCCCCGCCACAGGGGTGAACGGATAGAACCGGCACGGGCGCGACCTGTTCCTTTCTGACGCCAGGGTTTGCGTCCGCCACCTCTGACTTCGGCTCTGGTTTTGGCGCTGGCTGTTCCCTGCCGCCCATTGACCTGTTGCAGTCTCAATGCTCTGTGGACAATGTGTGCGGCGTTTTCTTCTTTCGCCACTCTTAAATCTAGCGTTGCTTCGGAGACTTCTTGTCCTTGCCAGTCTCGCACTACACAAGTAACCATGTTTTTTGTCCTTTGTCTTTTGTCTTTTGTCTTTTGTCTTTATTTCGCCTGCAAATGACGCTTGACAAATGACTACCGACCTACTGTTGTTGCCGGCTTGATGCTGAGTAAGGCTCCAGGTTTACCGGGAACGGCTCCTTTAATTAGCAGCAGGTTGCGCTCGGCATCTACGCGAACGATTTCCAGCTTGCGAATGGTGACTTGTTTGCCACCCAGGCGACCGGCCATCCGCTTGCCAGGGTAAACCCGACCGGGGGTTGTGCCTGCGCCGGTGGAACCGGGTAGTCTGTGATTTTTGGAACCGTGAGCCATTGGCCCGCGCTTAAAGTTGTGTCGTTTTTGATAGCCGGCAAAGCCCCGACCGATGCTGGTGCCAACGACATCTACAATTTGGCCGGCGGTGAACATATCGGCTTTAAGTTGCTGCCCCAGTTCATAATCGCCGGTGTTATCCAAGCGATACTCAAGCAGGTGACGCACCGGCGTGGTACTGGACTTGGCCAGATGCCCCAGCAGCGGTCTATTAAGAGCTTTCGGTTTCACATCGCCGTACCCAACTTGGATGGCTGTGTAGCCATCTGTTTGTTTGGTTTTAATCTGTGTAACGGGGCATGGACCGGCTTGGATGACGGTGACAGGAATTGATCTCCCTTCAGCGTCAAATACTTGGGTCATGCCGAGTTTTGTGCCAATAATACCTACAGCCACGGGTTTAAGGGTCTCCCTTTTTTACGCACTACTATATATTCGGATTACGGGCGCGACTATGACCTTTGCTCCCATAAACCTTTGTTAGAACAACCAGCCAGCAGCAATCCCCTAAACTTTTAGGAGATTAACTGTGAGGGCGATTTACCAACAATTTAATCAGCCTTTTGAAAGCTGCCATTTGCCGAGTATTTACTTCGGCTTGCGGAGGTTTCCCTTTTGGACTTAAGCAGTTTGCTGCTTAGTATCCGATTTAGAAGCGACAGCGCTTTGCTGACCCAGTGGGACAACAGTGCCCTCGATCTTTTTTCCTGCTTGGCCGATCCTTTAGAAGCGCAGTGTCACATACTCTGGATCTGCTCAGGATAGACTTGGGGGTTCTGTTCCACCTCTGTCAACACTTCCGAGCGTTTACCTCTCTTGCGAAGAGGTCTTTGCCTGAATTTTTGCCGACAATCTAAGATACTAAACCATCTTGCGGCACTTGTCTACATAAATCTCAAAATTTATTTAGACGATGGAATGAAACTCTGGCCCAAGGCGAACATCAACGGGTTTGGCAATGGGCCGGCTGATTGTGCTGTAGAGCATTAACGCTTACAACGCCAGGAGTCAGCCGTTTCGATTTCAGGAAGCTTAACTTGAATCTTTCTAATCTAACATTGATTGACACCTGAGTTGATTAATTTTGATGGGAAGGTCAAGGATTAATATTTTTTGTCGTTAAAAAAAACTTGCTCTTTAATTTAAAAACAGCAAACACAGCCTAATGATGCGATGCGATTACTTGAAACTTTTTAAAATATTCCTAATAAGTATTTTGAATCTATAACGTCACTCAAGTTTATTCCATTTGATACCTTTCTAAATCTGTTAATTTATGGTGTCATGCCGTTGCTCGTTTCCCCGCAATACTCGCACTCAGGCATTGTAAGTTCCCTGTAGTCGGGGCGAAGTTTTCCCCAACACGTATGAACAACTCGGTATCACCGGCTTGCCCTGTGCAACCGCAGCCACCCCAATTCACGGTAAAATTCCAGCAGGCATTAACAAAACTATAAAAAGGTAGACGGCACAGTTATGGGACTGATTACTACGGGGGGCGGGTTAATCCGTGATCTGGAAAAGCACGGGGCGCTGGGACTGTATGTACCATTAGAAGGGGGATATGAAGGGCGCTATCAGCGGCGGGTAAGGGCAGCCGGCTATAACACTTACAACCTTTCTGCGCGGGGTTTAGGGGATTTGGCAGCCTATTTAACCGGCACTCATGGAGTACGTCCCCCTCACCTCGGTAAAAAAGGTACGGGCAATGAGGGTGCAGTTGGCTATACCTATTATGTGCCGGCACTGATTAGCACTCAATTAGCGCACTTACCGCCTAAGTCAAAAGGACTGGTGCTTTGGATGTTGGAAGGACAGATCTTGTCGCGCCAGGAAATTGAATATTTAACGACTTTACCTAGCATAGAACCACGAGTGAAAGTTGCAATTGAGATGGGTGGCGATCGCGTCTTCCGGTGGATGCCGCTTAAAAATATGTTGGTTCCTGCTTAAGGGGAAAGAAGGAGGGGGGAAACCGATTCGCCAACCCCCTACTCCTTAAATCATCTGGCTGGGTTTAATACCTTTAAAGAAAACTAAGTCTATTGGGGAGATACTTATGCTAGAAAACCGTGACTATACCTTAATTATTGACAAAAGCGGCAGTATGTCCACGAAAGATCAGCAGGGGGGTAAAAGTCGCTGGGTTGCGATGCAGGAGTCTGCCCTGGCTTTAGCGAGTAAATGTGAGGAATTTGACCCCGATGGATTAACAGTTTACTTGTTTTCGGGTCGGTTTAAACGCTACGACAACGTTACCTCCAACAGAGTCTCCCAGATATTTCAAGAAAATGAGCCTTCTGGAAGAACTGATTTAGCCGGCGTCTTGGTTGATGCCCTTAATAGTTATTTTCAACGCAAAGCAGCCCGCCAGACGAAAGCCAATGGGGAGACAATTTTGGTGGTGACAGACGGGGAACCGGATGATCGCAAAGCCGTGATGAAAGTCATCATTGAAGCGTCTCGCCGGCTGGATCGCGATGAAGAATTGGCAATTTCATTCGTGCAAGTCGGTACAGATGCCACTGCGACTCAGTTTCTCAAAGCGCTGGATGACGATCTGCAAGGTGCCGGCGCGAAGTTTGACATTGTCGATACTATCACGATGGATGATATGGAAGATCTGACCCTGACAGAAGTATTGCTCAATGCCATTATTGATTAAGAGCATCTACTCAAGAAAGCATTCAGCCGGCAGCCGCTGAAAATCTTGCTGGCAGAAGACGTGAGACTGGGGAATGATTCTGAAGCGCCAGAAACCCTCCAGTTGTCACCTTTTACAGTTGATCCCTGATAGCTGAATGCTTGCTTATCAATATCATTGTTGCAATGGTTGTTAAAAACCTTTAGGGGTTAAATTTATGGACTCGATAGAGCGCTTATTAGCTGACGTTAGAACAGAATATCAGAGTTCTGTGGAGCCGGCAGAATCAAAAATACCGCCTAACTTAACTGCACAAACCTCTGCAGCGCCGGCTGCTGGTGAAAAGGTATTGCTCAGCAATTTTTCTACTTTACCGGAAGATAACTTATTAGCCGAACTTAAGCGCGAGTATGAAGAGACAAATGCTCTAAGTTCTGTGAAGCCGGCCAAAGTAAACGCATTGCCTGATTTAACCGAGGAAATTTCTGCACTCCCCCAACTTCTCTCACCTACTATACACGAAAACGGGTTGCAGAACAATTTAGTTTCTTTACCAGAAAATAACTTATTAGCGGAACTTAAAGGCGAGTACGAGGAGGAAGCCAAAGCTGAGGAACAGAAGAGACAGCAACAGCTTAAAGAAGAACAGATCCGGCAGGAAAAGTTAAAACAGCAACAGCGGGAAGCAATCAGCAAGCAAGCGCAAGCGTGGTTAAAAACCTTAGATCCTCTATCAGATGAAGGACTGTGGTTTGAAGAGTTTGCTTATAAATATCCGTCAAAACAAGAAGCGGCGATTGATTATTTGCAAGCTTTGCAGGAAGCCCCGTAAAAGCGATTTTAGAAAATTGAAATCGGAAAATCTAAAATTGCTTCGGGATTGTTGAGAAAGTGGGATAGGCTAGATTCAGAAGCCATGATAACACAGGAGGTTTTCTCTTGGTAAAAGGAGGTAATACTTTGGAAGCTCGTGATTACACCTTAATCATCGATAAAAGCGGCAGTATGTCTACTCCAGAGGCAACTGGCAGAAGTCGCTGGGATACGGCACAGGAGTCTACCTTGGCACTCGCGCGAAAATGCGAGCAATTTGATCCAGATGGAATTACAGTTTACCTATTTTCAGGCAAGTTCAAACGCTACGAAAATGTAACTTCTAGTAAAGTTGCACAGATTTTTCAAGAAAACGATCCATCAGGGACAACAAACCTGGCTGCTGTCCTGCAAGATGCCACCAGTAATTACTTAAAGCGTAAAGCAGGAGGTCAAATAAAAGCAAATGGTGAAACAATTTTAGTCATAACAGATGGAGAACCCGATGATCGTAGGGCGGTGATGAAGGTAATTATTGATACCTCCCGTCAAATGGATCGAGATGAAGAATTGGCGATCTCATTTATTCAGGTTGGCAATGATCAAACAGCCACCCGGTTTCTGAAAGCTTTGGATGATGAGTTGCAAGGTGCCGGCGCGAAGTTTGATATTGTCGATACAGTCACCCTGGATGACATGGAAGGGATGACTTTAACAGAAGTGCTGCTGAATGCGGTTTCAGACTAACTCGCCATGAATTTTTTGATTAATTCTCCAAATCAGTAATTTATACAAGGACGGGTTTAAACAAAATAGACTTTCCCTGAGAAAGCTAATTCCCTAAACCCGTCCTTACCGGCAGCCAGATTATGATTTTGGGGAATAACCTACACTCATTGCTAACAACTAACCTTTGAAAGGTCAATTATGGCAGTAGAAAATCGGGATTTTACATTAATTATTGATAAAAGCGGCAGTATGTCTACCCCAGATCAGGTAGGTGGCAGAAGCCGTTGGGAAGCAGCGCAGGAGTCTACTTTGGCGCTAGCACGAAAATGTGAACAATTTGATCCAGATGGGATTACAGTTTACCTATTTTCCAGCCGGTTTAAACGCTACGAAAATGTAACTTCTAGTAAAGTTGCACAGATTTTTCAAGAAAATGATCCTGCCGGCACAACAAACCTTGCTGCTGTGTTGCAAGATGCAACAAATCAATATTTTCAGCGTAAAGCAGCGGGACAAATAAAAGCCGGCGGAGAAACTATTTTAGTGGTGACAGATGGGGAACCCGATGATCGCAAAGCCGTGATGAAAGCCATTATTGAAGCATCTCGCCGGATGGATCGCGATGAAGAACTTGGCATTTCTATCATACAAGTTGGATCGGACGCCACCGCCAGCCGATTTTTAAAGGCATTGGATGATGAGTTGCAAGGTGCCGGCGCAAAATTCGATATTTGCGACACGATTACCATTGATGATATGGCAGATATCACTCTAGCAGAAGTGCTGCTCAATGCCATTAATGATTGAGTAGATATGCAATTAACTTGCATATTGTGTGGGAGAGAGCCATAAAACCCGTAAGCAAAAGTTAAAAGCTATTTTCCCTTAAAGCGTAAAAAGTGACGAACCAAAATTCAAGCTCGTCACTTTTCACTGTCTTTTACCTTTAACTTTTATCTCTACCGCACCCGCACCACTCCCATACACCACCCAATAAAATATGCAAGATAGATGATTGAAAGCTTAAAGGGCGACTCATCTTGCCGCTAAGCGCTTATCCTATACATTGCGCCCAACTTTTATCATCCTCCTTTTGACAGAGATATCTAGGTACATTTTTGCCAGATAATGAGCAGAGAACTCACCGGCATCAACTTCCTAAAAGCCTGAGATTTCACCAGCAATCACCGGCAGCCGGTATCTAAAGACGTAAATACAGGGTTGCAAAAAACAGTCGTTCCCTTTCTCTACGCTCAAGGCTATATACCACTAGACACAAGCAGAGAAGGGAAGATGGGGAAAAGTCTCTATCACCCATCAACAGGCGACTCGAACCAAGACTAGCTAGCAGGTTAACGGCTGCTAGTTATTCGCTTACTTAGGGGAATATTATCAAACTTTCCTGTTAAATCGCTACTTGTAATAAGTAAATCTAATAATTATTCGCCCACCACCGCTCACTCATCAACCGGCAAAAGGAATCAGCTATGTCAAGCTCACAAGCAGTCCAAGAACGTACAGACGATTTAGATGAAAAGCAGCTATTAAGAACTCTTGCCGCTGTCAAGAAAGGTGACTTTTCTGTGCGGATGCCCCTCGACCAAACCGGCATAGCAGGTAAAATTGCGGATACGCTCAACGATATCATCGAACTTAATGAAAGGATGGCCGCCGAATTAGAGCGAATCGGCACCGTTGTGGGTAAAGAAGGCAAAATTACCCAGCGGGCATCGCTTGGAAACGCCGGCGGTTCTTGGACAGCAAGCGTTAATTCTGTCAATACTCTAATCACAGATTTAGTTCAGCCCACAGCCGAAACTGCCAGAGTCATTCGGGCCGTTGCAAATGGTGATTTATCGCAAAAGATCGCACCTGAAATAGAAGGCCGGCCCCTAAAAGGAGAATTCCTTCAAACTGCCAAGATTGTCAACACAATGGTTGATCAACTGAGTTCCTTCGCCTCAGAAGTAACACGGGTGGCGCGAGAAGTCGGTTCAGAAGGGAAATTAGGCGTGCAAGCCGAAGTTCAAGGCGTCGCCGGCACCTGGAAAGATTTAACGGATAGCGTTAACTCAATGGCCGGTAATCTGACAGCCCAGGTGCGGAACATTGCCGAAGTCACGACAGCTGTAGCTAATGGCGACCTTTCTAAGAAAATTACGGTTGACGTAAAAGGTGAAATTTTAGAGCTGAAAAACACCATAAACATCATGGTGGATCAGCTCAACTCCTTTGCTTCAGAAGTAACACGGGTGGCGCGAGAAGTCGGAACCGAAGGCAAATTAGGTGTGCAGGCAGATGTGCGCGGAGTCGCCGGCACTTGGAAAGATTTAACGGATAGCGTTAACTCAATGGCGGGTAATCTGACAGCCCAGGTGCGGAACATTGCGGAAGTGACAACGGCTGTAGCTAATGGGGATCTTTCTAAGAAAATTACGGTTGACGTAAAAGGTGAAATTTTAGAGCTGAAAAATACCGTCAACATCATGGTGGATCAGCTCAACTCCTTTGCTTCAGAAGTGACACGGGTGGCGCGAGAAGTCGGTTCGGAAGGGAAATTAGGCGTACAAGCAGAAGTTCGAGGCGTTGCCGGCACCTGGAAAGATTTAACGGATAGCGTTAATTTCATGGCCGGCTCATTAACCGCCCAGGTGCGGAATATTGCCGAAGTCACGACAGCTGTAGCTAATGGCGACCTTTCTAAGAAGATTACCGTAGATGTCAGAGGTGAAATTTTAGAGCTGAAAAACACCATAAACATCATGGTCGATCAGCTCAACTCCTTCGCCTCGGAAGTGACGCGGGTGGCGCGAGAGGTGGGAACCGAAGGCAAATTAGGTGTACAAGCGGAAGTCCGAGGCGTTGCCGGCACCTGGAAAGATTTAACGGATAGCGTTAACTCAATGGCCGGCAATCTGACAGCCCAGGTGCGGAATATCGCGGAAGTGACGACGGCTGTAGCGAACGGGGATTTGTCTAAGAAAATTACGGTTGACGTAAAAGGTGAAATTTTAGAGCTGAAAAACACGATTAACATCATGGTGGATCAGCTCAACTCCTTTGCCTCAGAAGTAACGCGCGTGGCGCGAGAGGTGGGTTCGGAAGGGAAATTAGGCGGTCAAGCAGATGTTAAGGGGGTCGCCGGCACCTGGAAAGATTTAACCGATAGCGTAAATTTCATGGCCGGCTCATTAACCGCCCAAGTGCGGAATATTGCCGAAGTCACGACGGCTGTAGCGAACGGGGATTTGTCTAAGAAAATTACGGTTGACGTAAAAGGTGAAATTTTAGAGCTGAAAAACACCATCAACATCATGGTGGATCAGCTCAACTCCTTTGCCTCAGAAGTAACGCGCGTGGCGCGAGAGGTGGGTTCGGAAGGGAAATTAGGCGTACAAGCAGAAGTCCGAGGGGTAGCCGGCACCTGGAAAGATTTAACCGATAGCGTTAACTCAATGGCCGGCAATCTGACAGCCCAGGTGCGGAATATCGCGGAAGTGACGACGGCTGTAGCTAACGGCGACCTCTCTAAGAAAATCACCGTAGACGTTAGAGGTGAAATTTTAGAGCTGAAAAACACGATTAACATCATGGTGGATCAGCTCAGCTCGTTTGCCTCGGAAGTGACGCGGGTGGCGCGAGAGGTGGGAACCGAGGGTAAATTAGGCGTGCAAGCGGAAGTGCGAGGGGTAGCCGGCACCTGGAAAGACTTAACCGACAACGTGAACTCAATGGCCGGTAATCTGACAGCCCAGGTGCGGAACATTGCAGAGGTGGCAACCGCAATCGCAAATGGCGACCTCTCCAAGAAAATTACTGTACAGGTTAAAGGCGAAATTTTAGAGCTGAAGAACACCATCAACGTCATGGTGGATCAGCTCAGCTCGTTTGCCTCAGAAGTAACACGGGTGGCGCGAGAAGTCGGTTCGGAAGGGAAATTAGGGGGTCAGGCAGATGTGCGCGGCGTTGCCGGCACCTGGAAAGACTTAACAGATAGCGTGAACTTCATGGCCGGCTCATTAACCGCCCAAGTGCGAAATATTGCCGCTGTGACGACGGCTGTAGCAAATGGTGACCTTTCTAAGAAAATCACGGTTGACGTAAAAGGTGAAATTTTAGAGCTGAAAAACACGGTCAACGTCATGGTGGATCAGCTCAACTCCTTCGCCTCAGAGGTGACGCGGGTGGCGCGAGAGGTGGGAACCGAAGGGAAATTAGGTGTACAAGCGGAAGTGCGAGGGGTGGCCGGCACCTGGAAAGACTTAACCGATAGCGTTAACTCAATGGCCGGTAATCTGACAGCCCAGGTGCGGAATATCGCGGAAGTGACGACGGCTGTAGCGAACGGGGATTTGTCTAAGAAAATCACGGTTGACGTAAAAGGTGAAATTTTAGAGCTGAAAAACACGATTAACATCATGGTGGATCAGCTCAGCTCGTTTGCCTCGGAAGTAACGCGGGTGGCGCGAGAGGTGGGAACTGAAGGGAAGTTGGGCGTGCAGGCGTATGTTAAGGGGGTCGCCGGCACTTGGAAAGACTTAACCGACAACGTGAACTCAATGGCCGGCAATCTGACAGCCCAGGTGCGGAACATTGCCGAAGTGACGAAAGCTGTTGCAAACGGCGACCTCTCGAAGAAAATTACCGTCGATGTCAAAGGCGAGATTTTGGATCTGAAGAACACCATCAACGTCATGGTGGATCAGCTCAGCTCGTTTGCCTCAGAAGTCACGCGGGTGGCGCGAGAAGTCGGTTCGGAAGGGAAATTAGGCGGTCAGGCAGATGTCAAGGGCGTCGCCGGCACCTGGAAAGACCTCACCGACAACGTGAACTCAATGGCCGGCAACTTAACCGCCCAAGTGCGAGGTATCGCCCGCGTGGTGACGGCAGTTGCCAATGGTGACTTGAAGCGAAAACTGATGCTGGAGGCAAAAGGGGAAATTGAAACCTTAGCCGACACGATCAACGAGATGATCGACACGCTGGCGACCTTTGCCGATCAAGTTACCACAGTGGCGCGAGAAGTGGGGATTGAAGGGAAATTGGGCGGTCAGGCCAAAGTGCCTGGTGCGGCGGGAACCTGGAGGGCGCTAACCGACAACGTGAACGAACTGGCAGCAAATTTAACCACCCAGATCCGAACGATTGCTGAAATTGCAACCGCCGTGACGAAGGGCGATTTGACCCGAACCATTAACGTCCAAGCAGAAGGCGAGGTGGCCGTCCTCAAAGACAACATCAACCAGATGATTGCCAACCTGCGAGAAACAACGCAGAAAAACACTGAGCAAGACTGGTTGAAGACCAATTTGGCTAAGTTTACCCGGATGCTACAGGGTCAGCGAGACTTGGAGACGGTTTCCAAACTTATCCTCTCAGAATTGGCTCCATTGGTTTCTGCCCAACATGGGGTGTTCTACCTCATGGAAGCCGGTGTGGCGCATCAACCCTTTTTGAAACTTCTCAGCACTTATGCTTATCGCGAGCGCAAGCATCTGGCGAATCAGTTCCACTTGGGTGAAGGATTGGTCGGACAGTGTGCTTTGGAAAGGGAACGAATTCTGCTGACTGAGGTGCCGAGCGACTATATCAAAATCAGCTCTGGGTTAGGGGAATCCACTCCGCTCAATGCCGTTGTGCTGCCGGTGTTGTTTGAGGGGCAAGTGACGGCGGTGATTGAATTAGCCTCCTTCCGGCGCTTTAGTGAGATTCACCTCACATTCTTCGATCAACTGACTGAAAGTATTGCCATCGTGCTCAATACAATCGCTGCCAGTATGCGGACTGAGGAATTACTCAAACAGTCCACAGCACTGGCAGAAGAACTGCAAACTCAGCAAAAAGAACTGACAGAGACGAACAAGCGATTAGAACAGCAAGCTCAATCGCTGAAAGCCTCTGAGGAACTGCTGAAGAACCAGCAGGAACAGTTGCAGCAAACCAACGAAGAACTTGAAGAAAAGGCGCGGTTGCTGTCGATTCAAAACCGGGAAGTTGAACGCAAGAATCGGGAAATTGAACAGGCGCGACGCTCTGTGGAAGAGAAAGCCGAACAGTTGGCGCTTACTTCTAAATACAAGTCGGAGTTTTTGGCGAATATGTCGCACGAGTTGCGGACGCCGCTCAACAGCTTGTTAATTTTAGCTCGCCTACTGTCGGATAACGCCGATGGCAATCTCAGCGCCAAGCAAGTGGAATACACTCGCACGATTCATTCTGCCGGCACGGATCTGCTGGGGTTAATTAATGACATCCTCGATTTAGCCAAAATTGAATCGGGAACCATGTCAGTGGAAATCGATCCGCTGCTGTTCACAGATTTGTCGAACCAGATGGAGCGAACATTCCGTCAAGTCGCCCAAGATAAGGGCTTGAACTTCAGCCTTGTGTTTGATGAGAAACTGCCAAGGGCGATTTATACCGACTCGAAACGCTTGCAGCAAGTGCTGAAAAATCTGCTCTCCAACGCCTTTAAATTTACAGACTCTGGAGAGGTGCGGTTGCGAGTTGAGCTGGCAACCCAAGGATGGAGTCCTGAGCAGGAGACATTAAATCGCGCTGAGACGATCGTTGGTTTCTCGGTGATGGACACCGGCATCGGCATCGCCCCTGAAAAGCAAAAAGTCATTTTTGAAGCCTTCCAACAGGCAGATGGCACCACCAGCCGCAAATATGGCGGCACCGGCTTGGGCTTATCCATCAGCCGCGAAATCGCCCGACTCCTCGGCGGAGAAATTGTCTTAGTTAGCAGCCTCGGCCACGGCAGTACCTTTACGCTTTACTTGCCCCACACCTATATGCCTCCCGCGAACCCTGCCAAGCCAGAAGAATTGCATTATTTGTCGCTGGATCGCGGGGATTCCGAAGGGGGGCACAGCAACAATTTCCCACAATCCCGGCAGTGGAATCCAGACAGGCGCAGGGAAGAAGGCTGGTCGCTTCGCTCCGCGAATCCGGAGAATTCCACCCCCAGCAGCACTCCTGAGGCAGAAGTCTTAGCACAGTCCAAGAACGACCCTTCCTCCTTAGCGATCTCGCAGCAACTGAGTGATGATCGCGATAATATTCATCCGGGCGATCGCGTGCTGTTGATTGTGGAGGATGACATGAACTTCGCCCGCATCCTGTTAGATATGGCACGACAGGTCGGCTTTAAAGGGTTGGTGGCGCTGCGTAGCGAAGCCGGCTTGGCGATGGCCCACGAATTGAAACCCCACGCCATCATGCTCGATATCCGGCTGCCAGGAATGGACGGCTGGACGGTTCTTGATCGCTTAAAGCACGACCCGGCAACGCGTCATATCCCGGTTCATATTCTCACGGTTGAGGCGGCGCGGCAACGGGGGTTGAAAATGGGAGCACTGGCTTATCTACAAAAGCCTGTTACCCGCGAGGCGCTAATTGAGGGGTTGGTGAATATCAAAAGTTTTGTTGAGCGTCCGGTGAAGAACTTGCTGGTTGTGGTTGTTAACGAAAATCAGCGTCAAAATATTGTCGATTTGATCGGTAACAGCGACGTCGCAACCACTGCGGTGGGAACGGGTGAGGAGGCGCTCTCAGCCCTAAAGGCAGGGACGGGTGAGGCGGTAGGCCGGCACTACGATTGTGTCGTCATCGATTTGGATCTACCCGATATGAGTGGGTTAGAACTGATTGAGCAGCTCACTCAGGAGTTTACCGCCGGCTCACGGGGTGTTGTGCCTCTACCCATTATCGTTTATACCGACAGAAGCTTAACTGAACAGCAAGCATTTGAACTCAAGCGGATTTCTGAAAGCATCATCATTAAAGCTTTGGGTTCGCCAGAAACTCTATTTAATGAAACCGCTTTGTTCCTGCACCGGGTTCAAGAGAATTTGCCTGAACCCAAACGACAGATGATCGAAAAGCTGTATCAAATAGACCCGCTTCTGGTCGGCAAAAAAGTCTTGATCGTAGATGACGATGTCCGCAATATCTTCGCGCTCACCAGTATGTTAGAGCGCCATCAAATGCAGGTCTTATATGCCGAAAACGGTTCTGATGGCATTTCGATGTTGCAAAAAATATCTGACATTGATGTTGTCTTGATGGATGTAATGATGCCAACAATGGATGGGTATGAAACTATGCGCCATATCCGCAAAATTTCTAACTTCCGGTCTCTCCCCATTATTGCCCTGACGGCTAAAGCTATGAAAGGTGATCGGGAAAAATGTCTGGAAGCCGGTGCGTCTGACTACATTACCAAGCCGGTTGATACTGAGCAGTTGCTCTCACTGCTGCGGGTCTGGCTCTATCGGTAAGCAGAGAAAATGAAGGATTGAGAACCTCAAAAATTCTCAATTCTTAACTTCCAAATTTTAAAGTTAAAGGTTGAAGTGTCAATTTTAAATCCGCCATGTCTCACGTTTTATTAGTTGATGATGAAGAACCACTTCGGGCGAGTCTCACGTTTTCTTTAGTCCAAGAAGGCTATAAAGTGATGACAGCAGGAGATGGGCTAAGCGCACTAGAAATGGTGAAACAAAAAGTGCCAGATATCATTATCTTGGACTTGATGTTACCGGGAATGGATGGAATGGAACTTTGCTGGCGCATTCGTGCTTTCTCTGAGGTTCCTATTCTGATCTTAACTGCCAAAGATCACGATGCAGACAAAGTTTGGGGGTTAAAAGCCGGCGCAGATGACTATCTCACCAAACCTTTTAACACTCGTGAGTTGATCGCCCGAATCGAAGCTATTCTGCGCCGGTGTACTCGCAGCTCAAACTCTTCGCAAACAAAATCATAATGTGATCGCCATAAATGGATAAAATCGTGCATAATATTTGGCGTTGAGATTCACGATGCAAGTGAGAAACAGAAAGGTATCGTTCGCTTTTCTAACAAGTTTTTTATTAGGTTTGCCCTCTGTTTCTCTGCAACCATAAAAAAGTGCAATTAATAAATTTTTGGCTTATCGAAATCGAAAGCTAAATGCCGGCACAAGTCTCAATCCTTTATAACAAATCGTCCCTAACGAATCGCCTTAAGGAGGTGAGTTACCATTCGGATTAAATGGAATTCCATTCACGCCAAACTTTTAGCCACTTATTTGGGGCTAACTGCACTCGGTACATCGCTCCTAGCCGGCTACCTTTTGTGGGCTTTCCACGCCTCTTTCATGAAAACAAAACAGGCAGAATTAGATACGTGGTCTACCGCTTTGAGTGAAAGCGTAGCCGATGCGCTCGAAAACAACGATTTGATGCAAGTGGAATTGCTCGTGAAACGCTACGGCGCACCCGAAACCATCAATCTGCGAATCTTTGGGCCAGAAGGTCGCCTCTTGTCTACCTCCTCTCCCGAAATAGATTGGCAAATAACCGACTGGTTAGAAATTCCAGGCGTTAGAGAAGGACTTAAAAACAAGCGGGTGCGAGGCTTTGGCAAAGGTGTTCTTTCAAACGATGACAGAGTGTTTGCCGTGCAGCCACTGAACCGCAACGGTCAAATGATCGGTCTGTTGCGGATGTCCCTAACCCTCAGTCAGTTCCAGCGCCAGTTTAGAACGGTCATTTCTACAGTTCTAGGAACCCTGCTCTTAACGTTCTTACTTTGTGGTGCAATTAGTTTATGGCTCGCTCGCAGCATGGCTACACCGATCCAAGCTATGTCCCGATTTGCCGTGCGCCTTGGCAGTGGTCATTTAGGTGAGAAACTCAACATTTTTGGCAGCGATGAACTTGGACAATTGGCCATTGAATTGAACCGGATGAGCGAACGGCTGGCTTCACTCGATAACGAACGGCGATCGTTCCTGGCAAATGTATCTCACGAACTCCGCACTCCAGTGAGCAATGTTAAAGTGACTCTCGAAGCCCTAGAAAGGGGAGCCGCTGAAGACCCGGAGTTACGCACCCGGTTTATCCGAACCGCACAGGATGAAACAGTGCGCCTGTCACGACTGATCCAAGATTTGCTGGATTTAGGCCGGCTTGAAGCCGGTGTTGTTCGTTTGGAGGAGCAACCTTTGAGTCTTCAATCTCTCATCAACCGAGCTGTCAGTGCAATGGAACTGCGGGTGCAATCCAAAGGAATGAGCATCCAGCAAGATATTCCAGACGTGCAGATCCAAGGCGATCCAGAACGCTTACTGCAAGCTTTTTTAAACATCCTGGATAATGCGATTAAGTATTCCGTGTCAAACTCTAGAATATTTGTTTCTGGTCAAGTAGAAGGCTGTAAAGTTGCTGTACAAATCCGAGATCAGGGAGCCGGGATCAGCGAAACCGATCTTCCCCATATTTTTGAAGAGTTTTATACAGCAGACTCCTCTCGCAAGAAAGGTGGAACCGGCTTGGGACTGGCCATTGCTCGGCGTATTGTTGTAGCCCACGGAGGAAATATTAGCGTTCACAGTAAAGCGCCTGAAGGAGCGGTATTTACGGTTTTTCTGCCCCTCACTTCTTAAAAGTCTGAGTGGAGCAGTTTGAATTTTTTATTTTTTATGTAAATCGTGATTCCGCTTAGATTAAAAGAGTGAGCTAATTTCCACTCAATTCATTAACAGCTATCTTTTTTACATCCATTTAATTTATCTAAGGTACAACTTGAAATTGCAAGTCTAACCTTATTATTCATTTTACCTGTTTAACTATTTATCCACTAGACAATATGCAAGCCGAACAAAAAGTTAACATTCTCCTCGTTGATGACCATCCCAAAAACTTGCTGGCCTTAGAAGCCATCCTAGAAGGACTCGATCAGAATTTAGTTAAAGCTCAATCTGGCGAAGAAGCTTTAAGATGTTTGCTTCATCAAGATTTTGCGGTTATCCTGCTTGATGTCCAAATGCCAGGGATAGATGGATTTGAGACAGCAACGCTGATCAGAGAAAGACAACGGACGCGGCTCACCCCGATTATTTTTCTAACAGCATTTAGCAAAAGCGATTCATTTGTATTTCAAGGTTACTCTCTGGGGGCGGTAGATTACCTGTTCAAACCCATTGAACCAGAAATCTTAATCTCTAAAGTTTCAGTATTTGTTGACCTGTTCAAGAAGACAGCAGAAGTCAAAAGACAAGCCGAAGAAATTTATAGTCTGAATACAGAGTTAGAACAACGAGTCCTGGAACGAACCGCCCAATTAGAAGCAGCAAACCGGCTCAAAGATCTATTGTTAAAAAGCGAGCAAGCAGCACGCACCCAAGCTGAAGCCGCAGAACAGCGTTTTCGCGATTTAGTCAATGGTTTAGGTCACACAATCTTTTGGGAAGCCGATCCCTTCACTGAGAAATTTACATTCGTCAGCCAGAGTGCTGAGCAAATTCTGGGCTATCCCCTTGACAAATGGACAAGCGAACCAAATTTCTGGCTGCAGCTTTTCCATCCCGATGATCGGGGTTGGGCGCAAGCTTTAGCGAAAACGGAAACCCTCGAAGGTAGAGATCATCAGTTTGAGTATAGGTGTGTGGCAGCAGATGGTCAGGTACTGTGGTTGCGAAACAGAGCATATATTGTTCGCGATAGCGAAGGCGCTGTCGTGAAGGTGCGAGGACTGATGATTGACATCACTGAAGCTAAGCAAGCAGAGGAAACACTTTCAGCACGCGCTGAGGAACTCGCCCGCTTGACGATTGTGCTGACGCAGACGAACGCGGCTTTGGAGAAACGCAACCAGGAACTCGATCAGTTTGCGTATGTGATCTCCCACGATTTGAAAGCGCCACTGCGGGCAATTGCTAACCTCTCACTGTGGCTGGAAGAAGATTTGGGCGACAAGCTGGGCGAGGACACGCAACACCAAATGAATCTGCTGCGAGGGCGTGTTCATCGCATGGAAAATTTAATTAATGGTATCCTCGAATACTCCCGTGTGGGGCGCTTGCAGACGGAGTTAGAAACGGTCTCTGTAGAGGTAATCCTCAAAGATGTGATCGATTCTGTTGCTCCGCCACCCACGTTTACGGTTGAAGTTTGCCCTGGAATGCCAACGTTAAAAACCTCGCGGTTGCTTTTAGAGCAAGTTTTTTCTAATTTGATCAGCAATGCCATCAAACACCATGATCGTCCAGATGGTTGTGTGAAGGTCACATTTCAAGAGAAAAAAGATTTCTACGAGTTTTCTGTAGCCGATGATGGGCCGGGGATTGCGCCACAATATCACGAGCGAGTGTTTGTCATTTTTCAAACGCTACAATCACGCGATACGACAGAAAACACCGGCATTGGGTTGTCTTTGGTCAAGAAAATTGTTGAAAGTGAAGGCGGCACCATTTCTGTAGACTCTCAAGAAGGTCAAGGGACAGCCATTCGCTTTACTTGGCCAAAGATCGGCAAAAAAACGGAATAAGACCTAGAGGATGCTCGCTCAATTGGGAGGGGCTGATCATCAGGTGACCGGCCTAACCAACAATTTTTGAGGATTCCAGGTGGGCCAGCTCAGAATCAATTGCTCAGAATTTGCCAAGAAAGTTGTTAGCTAGACCTACGCATTTGAAGGGTGTTCATAGATTTCTTGAACATTTAAATATTCTTAACAAAAATCTCAAATAAATTGCTCAGCCTCTAAATCCGGCAGTTTTACTTGAATCGTTGCAATGAATGTCCCTAGACAATTGGTCTGGGATCGATAGGGATTATTGAACCAAAATGTTATCCCCACAGGCTCTTTGAGCTGAAAATAGTGCATCGGCTCGCTTGATCCGAGCCTGCCGGCTAGGGGTTGTTTGTGCGTAGCCGCTTATTTTTTTGCTTTTTGTTCGTATTTTTATAAAAATTAATATATAAATTATGTTCAAAATATTTAATAAAGCTTAAAAAAGAATAGAAAGAAGATTAAGCGGTATTATGACGAGTAAGAACGATACAAAGAGCGTTTAAGCCCTGATCTATCGATTTAACCCCTTTCTTTTCAGGGGAATATGGACAATAATGCTTTCAACAACAAGAACAGGCGAAAGCAAAGCTGAACTGAAAGAGCAGCTTAAAAGTGCCGGCCAAGGGCGGCATTGCATAGAAATTAAAGATTTGAGACGCAATTATTTAAGGAGAGCACTAGGGTGAAACTAGCAGTTTACGGAAAAGGCGGAATCGGTAAATCTACAACCAGCTGTAACATCTCGGTTGCCCTGGCACGTCGCGGCAAAAAAGTGTTGCAAATCGGCTGCGATCCGAAACACGACAGCACTTTTACCCTCACCGGCTTCTTGATTCCCACGATTATTGACACGCTGCAAGAAAAGGATTTTCACTACGAAGACGTTTGGCCAGAAGACGTCATTTATAAAGGCTATGGCGGCGTTGATTGCGTAGAAGCTGGCGGGCCTCCTGCTGGTGCCGGTTGTGGGGGTTACGTCGTGGGCGAAACCGTGAAACTGCTCAAAGAACTCAACGCCTTCGACGAATACGACGTGATTTTATTTGACGTTCTTGGAGACGTGGTTTGCGGTGGGTTTGCGGCCCCCCTCAACTATGCCGACTACTGCATGATCGTCACCGACAACGGATTTGATGCTCTGTTTGCTGCCAACCGAATTGCAGCATCCGTGCGGGAAAAAGCCCGGACACACCCCTTGCGCCTCGCCGGCTTAATTGGTAACCGCACCTCTAAGCGCGATTTGATCGAAAAATATATCGAAGCCGTACCGATGCCGGTGCTGGAAGTTTTGCCGCTGATTGAAGATATTCGCGTCTCTCGCGTCAAAGGCAAAACTTTGTTTGAAATGGCAGAGACAGACCCCTCCCTCAACTACGTCTGCGACTACTACCTCAACATCGCCGACCAAATTCTGGCTCGTCCAGAAGGCGTAGTGCCCAACGACGCCCCAGATCGGGAGTTGTTCACCTTGCTGTCTGACTTCTACCTCAACCCCACCCAGCCCAAAGTTACCAGCGAAGAAGAATTAGACCTGATGATGGTATAGCTCACAGCAGCACACCCAAACAACCAGGATAAGAGGGAGCGAGGGTTGCTGATTGGCTAGTATGATTCAGTACAAGACTGCGGTTCTTGAAACAAAAAAAAATCATACTTTGTTGCAGCAAGACGGGGGATAGCAACTATGGCTTTTTTCGATGACTTCTCAAGTGCTTTAAAACAAAAGTGGTTGCAATATTACCAAGCCAATCATGACTGGCTGAGCCTGCATATCAAAGTGGCAGCCGTTAAAACCCCCGATGGTGGCAGACGCCCCACTTCTTACTTCATCCTGGGCGCGATGAATGCGCTAGAACCCAAGCTAGCGCAGTTAATGTTGCCGTTTTCTAAGCTAAATCCAGATGCAGAAACCCTGATAGAAGTGTTGGGGTTGAATTTCGATCCAGACATCGCACTCGGTAATAACCCAACCGGCGAACCGGCAGTTTATGAAGAGCAACCGGCACCCATACCCGTCTCGACACCGGCATCCACAAGCCCAGCTACCGAAACCTTAGATGAGTTAACGGGTGAAAACTTGGGCTTACCACTCGCAGCGGCTGCCGGTGTTGGCGTGCTCGGTGTAGCCGCCGCCGCAGTGGCAATGATGCAAGACACCACCGATGAGTTTGAAGAAGACTTACCCGATGATGAGTTGGGAGGGATGGGTCTTACTGGCTTAGCAGAGTCTACCCCTGACTTTGATGAAGAGTCTTCCGACGATGACGATTTGGTGGATATGGGGCTTGATGCGCTTGATGAAGAATCTTCTGATAACTTCGGGGCGGTGGCTGTTGCTGACTTCGGTGAAGATATATCCGATGATGAGCTAGGTGGCATCGGCCTTGATGAGCTTGATGAAGAATCTACTGATGACTTCGGCGCAGTCGCTGTCACGGGCTTTGATGACGATACATCCGATGATGAGCTAGGTGGCATCGGCCTTGATGAGCTTGCTGAAGAATCTACTGATGACTTCGGCGTAGGGGCTGTCACGGGCTTTGATGACGATACATCCGACGATCTCAGCGATATGGGCTTGGGCGATCTCGATGACGAGTCCACCGATGATTTTGAAGTCGTCGTTTCCGACGATCTCAATGATATGGGCTTGGGAGGGTTGCCAGAAGCGTCCAGCGATGCGTTTGGAGCCGGCGTTTCTGACGATCTTGATGATATAGGCTTGGGCGATCTTGATGACGAGTCCAGCGATGCGTTTGGAGCCGGCGTTTCCGACGATCTCGATGATATGGGCTTGGGCGATCTTGATGACGAGTCCAGCGATGCGTTTGGAGCCGGCGTTTCCGACGATCTCGATGATATGGGCTTGGGCGCTCTCGATGACGATTCTACCGATGCGTTTGGGGACATGGATCTAGGCGATCTCGGTGATGATATGTCATCTCTGGGCGATGAGGGTTCAGAGGATGACTTGGGTGATATGAATTTTGGGGATTTAGGTGAAGATTCCTCTGACTTGGATGAAGCCGATCTGGATGCGCTGGCACGGGACGAATGGGATTCGGACGATGATCCAGAAATGAAAGATTTGCTGTCAGGTTTGTGAGGACTTGTTCAACCTTCAATTTCAGCAATCCTATAAGGAGAAAAACGTTATTTTATGACTGTTGCTCAACCAGAAGCGCTCAATTTTGAGTGTGAAACCGGCAATTACCATACCTTTTGTCCGATTAGCTGCGTCGCGTGGCTATACCAAAAAATTGAAGATAGTTTCTTTTTGGTGATTGGCACGAAAACCTGCGGCTATTTTCTCCAAAACGCAATGGGGGTGATGATTTTTGCAGAACCCCGTTATGCAATGGCAGAGTTGGAAGAAGGTGATATTTCAGCTCAACTAAATGATTATGATGAGCTGAAGCGGTTGTGCTTGCAAATTAAGCGAGATCGCAACCCCAGTGTGATCGTTTGGATCGGCACTTGCACGACTGAAATTATCAAAATGGATTTGGAAGGCTTGGCTCCTAAGTTGGAAGCCGAGATTGGAATTCCGATTGTGACGGCTCGTGCCAATGGGCTAGACTACGCGTTTACCCAAGGGGAAGATACGGTGCTGGCGGCGATGGCGGCTCGTTGCCCGGATAAAGCGCCAGTGGGAGAAACCCAGAAAAATGAGGGGAATGCGATTCAAAAACTGCTCAACTTCGGCAAAAAGAAGGAAGAAGTAGTAGCAGACGAAGCGGAATATGTCAACCATACGCCGCTGGTTCTTTTCGGTTCGCTGCCTGATCCAGTGGTGACGCAATTGACACTGGAGCTGAAGAAGCAAGGAATTAAAGTCTCTGGGTGGCTGCCTTCCAAGCGTTATACCGAACTGCCGGTGATTGAAGAAGGCTATTTTGTGAGCGGAGTGAATCCTTTCCTCAGCCGCACTGCAACGACTTTGATGCGCCGGCGCAAGTGCAAACTGATCGGCGCTCCCTTCCCGATTGGGCCAGATGGCACCCGCGCTTGGATTGAGAAAATCTGCTCGGTATTAGGCATTGAACCCAAGGGACTGGATGAGCGGGAAGCGCAAATCTGGGCAAATCTGGAAGACTACCTCCAGATCATTCGCGGCAAGTCTGTCTTCTTTATGGGTGACAACCTGCTGGAAATTTCTCTGGCACGCTTCTTGATTCGCTGTGGCATGACTTGCCCAGAAATCGGGATTCCCTATATGGATAAGCGCTATCAGGCTGCTGAGCTGGCTTTGCTAGAGAAGACTTGCCATGAAATGGGTGTGCCGCTACCTAGGATTGTCGAGAAGCCGGATAATTACAACCAAATTCAGCGGATTAAAGAAATTGGTGTGGATCTGGTGATCACCGGCATGGCGCACGCCAACCCCTTGGAAGCGCGGGGGATTAATACTAAGTGGTCTGTTGAGTTCACATTCGCTCAAATTCACGGCTTTACGAATGCCCGTGACATTTTAGAATTGGTAACTCGTCCACTTCGCCGCAACAACAGTCTCAAGGATTTGGGTTGGGATAAGTTGGTGAGGGACGAAGCCAAAGTTTAAAGTTTGAATTCGCTCTCATTGCTTGATAGGGGTACGAGAACCGTGCCCCTTTTTTATATTTTTTGAGTTAGATCAATCAGAATTCAGGAGCGCATTGAGCTTTCTTGCGGTTCCTGGGGGCAATGACAGGTGGGCAAATTTAAAGGGATTTCCATATTAGGAAGTTGCGAGTTATCGCCACTATTCTTTTTGTCTTCATTCGCCTGAGAATTGGCTCTAATTAACCGACCGCGAATAGAATTGAGCTGCTTTTGAGTGTTAACAGCTTCTCGCGGTTTCGGAACTTCATTGTTTGGCCAATTGGGTAAATCAAAGCAGGGACAGGCTTCTGGCGGCATTCCCTGAGTCGGCAGAGGGACGGGCATGGTGCAACGAGAACACATCACCAATTCCCAAGCCGATGTTAGCAACTCCGCAATGGTTTGATCCGTTCCTTCCAAATTGCAATCCCCTGATTCTGGAGCAGTAATTTTCTGCCAGCATTCTTCAAATTCAGAGCTATAGCGCTCACCGTTGAAGACTGGTTTGGGCAGCAAAACTTCCTGACCATTGCGAATCACAACTTTCTTGCCCAACTGAAACCAATACGCAAGATATTGTCTGACTTGATGTTCGGATGCCATAGGTAATGTTTAAGTGAGTTTAACGAAAAAAGGAGTGAAACCTTGTCGGTTTTGTGAATTCGCAAATCCCCCGCGCTTGGGTGAGTGAGTTCTGCTTATTTACCTATAATGTGGATTAATTATTTTTGGAATCCTCCATTTGAAAGATTTAGCTTGTGCAAGCTAAATTAAATATACTAGCTACTTTCAATAAAATCACTTATTTTTAATTTAAATTCATTAAAGTAAAAGTTTAAACTTTTTAATTGATTTTGTTCATTATTCATTACAGCTAAAAATAAAAAATACAATATTAGTAAAAAATAGTTAAATGACGTTGATCGGTTTCATTTTTCCTAATAAAACCCATTTCCGATGTGGCTTTCAGTCTTGTTAGCATGGCTCAATTTATTCAAAAAATGCTTAATTTCGAGGAAAAACAGCCAAGAATATACTTTCCTAATGTTAACTAAAGCTCGAAGGCTTAAAAAAATTGCAATTTTATATCCTGTGTTTAACAGAGAGTAGTTAAGGCACAAGGATGCAGATAAGCGACACAGTTCAAATTTTGAAAGCGGCTTATTTCTATCCTAGCGCTTATGCCCGATGGTCGGCACAGACTCAGACTTTAGACAGAATGGAACATGGTTTAAGACTAGGACGGGCTGTTGGGCTACACCGGCAGCGGAGAACCGAGGACGCTGAGGTTTAAGACATGGCCGCCTGTAACCAGATAAACAGGATTGGCAATTGCACCCAACCGACGAACTAACTGGCCAAGTCTGTCGCGAAAGGTGCGACCGAGAGGGTATGCCGGCACCACGCCCCAACCCGTTTCCTCAGCCACAAAAATCACTTCGCCGGCAACGTCATCTAAACTGGTCAGCAAATCTTGCAAAGTCTTCTCCCAGTCAGCATCGTCTTGATCTAAAAGGTTTGCCACCCAAGTTCCTAGGGAATCAACCAGTAGGCAAGTGTCGGTTTGGGAGAATGAGCGAATTGTGGCCGGCAACTCCACCGGCACTTCTAGAGTCCTCCAGGCGGCAGGGCGGCGATGCCGATGTTGTTCGATGCGAGTCTGCCACTCCACATCAGCGGGATCACGCTGCGCTGTGGCCACATAAATTACGGATGTGCCGGTGTGCGCCGCCAGAGTTTCCGCCCACTCACTTTTGCCAGATCGGGCCGGGCCGGTAACCAGGGTGACTCGCCCCGGCAATGTAGCTTCAGTGTTCATCAAGGATAAACTAGGGATTGATTTTCTAAGGCTTATTGGTCAGTCGTCATTATAGGGTGTCACTTGTTAAGGGTTTATCAAGGCGGACAATTATCTTTTTCCCAATGCCCATTAGCAACAACCCACTGCGGACATCCGGCAACGACTCACAACCGGCTGCTAACTAACAATTACTTTTCTAACTTTATGCCTGTACCCCTGGTTTCTGCGATTATCTGCACCCACAATCGAGACACCTATTTAGGCGCTGCTATTGATAGTTTACTGATGCAGGATTTCCCAGATTTTGAAGTAGTGGTTGTGGATAATGCGTCGAATGATCGTACCCAGGAAGTTGTCGCAGAACGACGTTCCCATCCGATTTTGAAATACGTTTATGAACCTGTACTTGGCCTTTCTGTGGCACGGAATACTGGCGCAAGCGTTGCTGCCGGCGAGATTTTAGCTTATCTCGATGATGATGCCATTGCCGGCCCTAACTGGTTAAGCGTGCTTTATTGCGCCTATCAAAGCAATGAAAAACTAGCCGTTGCCGGTGGGAAAGTCACCTTACTTTGGCCGGCTGCTGTGACTGCCCCCAATTGGCTTTCCCCAGGACTTGCGGGCAACTTAGGCGCTTACGATTTAGGAGATGATGTTATTTATATCAACAATCCAGGCATGACCCCAAGAGGGTTAAACTACTCAATTCGCCGGTCTTTTCTGGCGCAAATTGGCGGCTTCGATCTTAATCTTGGTCGCGTTGGCAAAAAGTTATTATCAAATGAAGAACTGCACATGACAGAACTCGCCCTACAGCAGGGTTGGCAAGTGGCCTATCTCCCTGATGCTTTAGTCGCTCACAATGTCGCACCTGATCGCATCAACCGTTCTTGGTTTTTGCAGCGAGGCTGGTGGCAGGGAATTAGCGAGTGCTATCGGGAACGGTTAGCCGGTTCTGCCGGTGTGCGCCAGCTAGGGCGTGGGGGGGAGCGATTTGTGCGAGGGCTGTACAAATCGTTGAAATACTTTAACGATCCAGCCCAACGCTTTGACAATATAGTGTATACCTACGGTCAGATTGGTTATTTAAGTGCCGCCATTCAAGGCTTGCTGTTCGCTCCCAAAGAGACTGAGCAGCCCTAACTTGAGTTTTGAGTTTGTAGAACAGGGTTACAGAACCCGCACTTGATATCAATATCTTAGTTAACCTGCCCGCACAGAGGTTTCAATTAAAGAAATAACTCCTAATCTATACCTGATAACTCATAACTCGTTATAACTGTCTATCATGACCATCCAACCTGCTAAAATTCCGGTATCGGTTCTCATTCCCGCCAAAAACGAAGAGATAAATCTGCCGGCTTGTCTGTCCAGCGTTGCTAGGGCGGATGAAGTGTTTCTGGTAGATTCTCAAAGCACGGATCGCACCTGCGAAATTGCCGAGGATTACGGGGCAAAAGTTGTCCAATTCTATTTTAATAATCGGTGGCCTAAGAAGAAAAACTGGTCACTGGAGAATTTGCAATTTCAAAATGATTGGGTACTCATCGTTGATTGTGATGAGCGCATTACGGAGGAACTGTGGGATGAAATTTCTCAGGCAATTCTCAACCAGAATTATAATGGTTATTATTTAAACCGGCGCGTGTTTTTTTTGGGAACCTGGATTCGCCACGGCGGTAAATATCCAGATTGGAACCTGCGTTTGTTTAAGCATGAAAAAGGACGTTATGAAAATTTAGGCACAGAAGAAGTTCCCAACACCGGCGATAATGAAGTTCACGAACACGTTATTTTAAAAGGCCAAGTTGGGTATTTGCAAAATGATATGATCCATGAGGATTTTCGAGACATTTATCAATGGATAGAACGACACAATCGTTACTCAAACTGGGAGGCTAGAGTTTATTTTAATTTGATAGCCGGTCAAGACGACTCTGGCACGATTGGGGCAAATTTTTTTGGAGATGCTGTGCAACGCAAGCGATTTCTCAAAAGAACGTGGGTGCGACTTCCTTTTAAACCGATCCTGCGGTTTATTGTATTTTATATTATTCAATTGGGTTTTTTGGATGGTCGAGCCGGCTACATTTATGCACGGCTGATCAGTCAGTATGAGTATCAAATCGGGATAAAACTTTATGAGTTACGCAAATTTGGAGGTCATTTAAATGTTGCATTACCATCGGCTGCTAAACAGAAATCCCTGCAAAACCCGGATTCTTAGAAAGTATGAAATAAGCATAAAAAATTCCAATATGTAAATTATAATTTGTTATTACTAATCTTTGCGATTGCTTTATAGAGGCATTTATTAGTTTTTTATTAGGTTTTTATGAATTCTGCGACTCCCGATCCGGAGACTGAAAATAATCCACCGGCAGCGTTAGAAAACTTGGATATAACACCGGATGCCGGTTTATCCAATCATGGGGAAGAATTCATGCCGGTGTTGGACGCACAACCGTGGGTAGATTTGCGTAAATACGACCAATCTTGGTTTGATCGAGGACGTCCCGGTTGGTTTATTTTGCTGTGGTGGTTTGTGCAAGCCGTCGTATTTCCCCTTACTCCTCACTTTTTACATGGGGTTCGCCGGCAGTTGTTACGCTTGTTTGGTGCTCGCATCGGTGTTGGTGTTTTAATTCGTCCAACTGCCCGATTTACCTATCCTTGGAAGCTGGAAATTGGTGATTTTAGTTGGATAGGAGATGATGTGGTTTTCTACAGTCTTGATCAGATCAAACTGGGTTCCCATTGTGTCATTTCCCAAGAATGTTATTTATGCACCGGCAGCCATAATATTCAAGATCCGGCTTTTGGTTTAATCACAGCACCGATCACAATTGGAAATGGCGTTTGGGTGGCAGCAGATTGTTTTATTGGTGCCGGCGTTCAAATTGGAGCAAATTCGGTGATTGGGGTTCGCAGCAGTGTGCTTAATCATCTGCCGGCGGGACAGGTTTGCTGGGGAAATCCTTGCAAGTCTCGGTATCCGAGAAAGATGAACAATTTGTCTCAGCTTTAACTCACGCTTAATTGAGGCTGATAGAGTGCCGGCAGGAAAAATTTTAGCCTAAGATTTGCTATCGATAAAATGGCTTAGGGATTATTCATTCATATTTCTGTAAGTTGCCACAGCAGAAGGCGAGATCCGATTGAGATACCGGAAGATCCAATACTTAAATACCGTATCCAAAATCACCGGAAACGTAGCAATAAACAAAAAGATAAATTGCCGATTCTCTGGCAATCCCAAATGCCGAGATATACCTTCTAAAATGACTTCCCAACCGTGCGGCGAGTGGAACCCTACGAAAATATCTGTAAATAAAATAATAATAAACGCTTTAGCACTATCACTCAACCCATATACAATATCGTCCATGAAAGATTTTAAAACAGCAATTTCTCGCTTGCTGTAAAAAATCACAACGCCAAAAGCAACAACCGACAGAAGATCGGAAAAAACATTTTTGATAGCACTAGCGCTTTCTTTGCGGTATTCTTCAGCGATTTCATGAGCTTTATCTCTGACTTCCTCTTCCATTTCTTCTTCAGAAATTGGTGGAATGACTCCAATTAACCTTTTAAATTTGAGGTGTTCTTCAAATTTCTGTAATTCAGAGAAAGCTTCTTCTTCCATATCAGTATTTAAGAAAACTTCAGCCGGCTGCTCGTCTCGGAATCGATCAATCAGTGGCCCGACAATAAAGTTTTTAGAAATTTGATGCGTTAGTAAGGGAATTAATAGTAGCAATAAAATAAACTTCATCGAAATGATAGTTTTGGTTTTAGAGCTGCGAAAATCCCTAACCACTTCTTCTTCAGCTTGCGGATCTAGCTGTCGCTTCAGCCGATCTAGCGTCCTTAAAATTGATCGGGGCAAGAAACTGGTTTTATCATTAATTGATTCCGACAATTTATCAGAATTAACATCATCAGCTAAAGGCTTGGCCAGATTTCTGCTACTGGTGCGGACTGTCGGAGAGAGGCTTTCAGGTGTAGGTGTTTCGTAAACAGCGACTAAAGAGGAGGAAGCAGAAGTAGAGGAGTTGGTAGTCGCAGACTTCACCGGCTTATAAGTATACTTAGCCAAAACCTCATCAATAAAATTCAGCTTTTCTAAAACAATCGCCGCTTGATCTTTAACTTCTTGTTCATGTAAATTATGGTATTCAACCGAGTAATCGTTTTTAGCTTTTGTCGTCTTTAAAGGAGAAAAACTTAAAACTGAGCGACTGGTATTAAAGGCTGCTAACTTTAGTTTTGCAAGATTTAAATATTTTGTTAACTCTCCCTGAAAATAAGTCATGATGCTGTCGCTGTAACGAGCAGATTCCGCAGAAATTTTTCTGCCATTAAAATGTTCATCTTCAATGGCCCTAATCATTAAAGCAGCATCATAAGCTTCATCCAAATTTCTATCGGGAGTCTCTGAAATCCACTTATTTGCAGAGCGTAAGTATCCTTTGATATTGTTAAGCTTAGGAATTTTCATGCCGGCAAAGTTTTGAGAGTTTGTGAACTTGGATAAATTAAAATTACAGTAGGCGGCTAGCGGTTGGGCAGTCAATGGGTACACGGGCACTGAAATTAGGGCCGTCTGCCGCTTTAACCGGGTCAGGAGTTGGCCAAACAGCGCCTACCAGGAAAAATGAAATCGATCAAGTTGTGTCTTAGTTTGTAGTATAACGGTGATGCGATTTCAACCCCCATCAGATGCATCGAAAGTGGAGGGCAGTCGAGGTTAACCGATGAAGCGGGAGCAAAAGAAAGCTGTGCAAGCTGATTCCATTTGGATTACCGGCCCGACTCGCACGGGCAAAACGACACGCCTAGTTGAGCATTTGTGCCGGTGGGTGCAGGGAAAAACAGGAGAGAGGGGGAGAAAATCGCCCAATTCCCACAAAATCCAAAATCCAAAAATCGAGAATCCCCCGTTGCCCACCTCGCCGGCAGTGCTCGTCTTTGCCGCCAATGGCTGGGTGGAACTGGCTGATCGCATCGCAACCGCCACCCAAAGCGCATACCCCGCGCAAACCACAACACCCCTGCGTTTCTTTCGAGATGAAGTCATTTTATTTTGGCCCTTATTAATCCGGCAATTAAACCTGAGAGCACAATTTCCCCTACGACTGCGGCCAGAAACCGAACAGGAATTGGCCACCCAACTCTGGCGTCCTGAGTTAGACGCAGGAATTCTCAGGCAGGAGGGGGTAAGCGAATCTCGCATCGTTCGCCGGACTTTGGACTTACTGCAGCTAGCAGCCGCTAGCGGGACGCCGGTTGAAGACGTTCCTCGCATCTTGGAAGCAGGAATGCTTGAGGAATGGGAAATGGAAAATGGCAACGCGTTGCAAAATCCAACATCCAAAATCTACCCGTACATGGGAGAGTTGCTGCTGCGCTGGCGCGGTTGGTGCCTAGAAAGAGGGTTGCTGACCTACGGGATTATTTGCGAACTCTACTGGCGTCATCTGCTGCCAGATGCCACTTACCAGCAGCACTTAACGCGGCGCTATGGGGCAGTCATGGCGGATGATGTGGATGAGTACCCGGCGATTGCGCGTTACCTGTTCGATTTTTTGCTGGATCAGGGAACGTGGGGGGCTTTTACTTGCAATCCCAACGGTGCAGTGAGGTTGGGATTGGATGCTGACCCAGATTTTTTAACCGGCCTCTCCTCACGCTGTCAAGTGGAAACCTTAACCCAGCAGGCTGTAGATTCTCTGGGAAGCAGCCTGGGTCAGCCGGCAGTGGAGTTGGTTCTCAGTACCTTCACCCTTCCTCCTTCCGCCTTTATTTTTCCAGAATCGGTGCGCTCGATTCAAACGATCTCCCGTGCTCAACTGTTGCGAGAAACTGCCGAAGTCATTATTGAAGGGGTCAAAACCCAGCAAGTACAACCTCAAGACATTGCGGTGATCACCCCAGGCTTGGATGCCATCGCTCGCTATAGCTTAATTGAAATTCTCAACAGCCAGGGAATTGCGGTAGAATCGCTCAACGAGCAACGACCTCTGGCCAGTTCACCAACGGTTCGGGCATTGCTAACGCTTTTGGGGCTAGTTTATCCGGGTTTAGGGCGCTTGGTTGATCGAGATTGCGTTGCCGAAATGCTAGTGATTTTGAGCCGGCAGCCGGCAGGCGTTGTTGATCAAGAAGGCATACCGGAGAATATTCCCACTTCACTATTCAGTGTTCAATCTTCATTTTCTACGAACATTGACCCAGTGCGGGCCGGCTTGTTGGTGGATCACTGTTTTTACCCAGATTTAGAGCAACCCCGCCTGCTGCCGGTGACAGCGTTTCCCCGGTGGGATCGGCTAGGATACCGCGCCACCAATGCTTACCAAGAAATTTTGCAATGGCTGGAAATGCAAAAATCTCAGTTAGCACAACGTCTAATTCCGGGGCCGGTTTCGGTTCTTGATCGCGCAATTCAGGAATTTTTGTGGAGAGGCAGCAATCTCCCCTACGATCAGCTAACGGCCTTGCGGGAACTGATTGACATCGCTCAACATTACTGGCAAGTTGATGGCCGGTTGCGGCAAATTCAACCCAACAAACGGTTAACGCTTTATGAGACAGTTGGGGAGTTTATTCAACTACTGCGTCGCGGCACAATCTCCGCAAATCCTTACCGGCTTTCATTGTGGCCACCGGGCGGGGCTATTACACTGGGTACAATCTTTCAGTATCGTTTCAATCGCCGCGCTCATCGCTGGCACTTTTGGTTGGATGCCGGTTCGCCTCTGTGGCTGAGTAGTGGGGAGGCGCTGCGATTTGGTGCGCCATTGTTTCTCAAAGATTGGCCAGAACGCCCTTGGACAGCAGAAGATGGCATTCAGGCGGATGAGAGCCGGTTGCAGCGAATTTTGTTAGATTTGCTCTCTCGTGCCGGTGAGCGTCTGTTTCTGTGTCACAGTGAACTCGCGGTTAATGGCCAAGAACAAACCGGGCCGGTGCTATCGTTGGTCAATGCTTGCGTGCCTTTAAATGCAGAGATTGCACTTACTTAAAACTCAGCCACGTTTGAATCTCTTGCGCTAACCAAGCGCACTCAACTTCACTCAATTGCCGGCCAAATAAATATTTTATTGGGCCTTCTCCTCTCAAAAAAACTTTTGTACCGCCCTTGCTCACTTCGCAGCCGGCATACAATATGTCTGAAAGTCTCCCCTTTTTCCAAAATACTGTCTTTCCCCACCACAGCCATTCTATTATAAAAAATTTACTGTCAGGCTGAAAGGCAACCCGTGTAGATTCAAAAAAATTGCGGATTGTTGACACAATTAGTGCCACCGACAAGCCCGGTAATATTAATATGAACGGCCAAAACTTAGCAATAATTAATAAGGTATCTACGAAGTAAACACAAAAACCTATCCAGATTAAGAAGAATAATAAAGTCACAAAAAAGTTTACTAAATGTAACCCAGCCATCTTGCGTGCCGGCATGATAATTTCTAGATTTCCTGAAGACTTACTTACCATGACCCAAGTCTGCCTGGGTTTGCGAAGATTAGGGGACAGGAGTTTGGGCAGCACTTCTATCTGTGGGGTGTTAATTGCCTTACGCACTTTTAGCGCCTCCAGGACTTCGCGGGCTGAGGAAAACCGTTTTTCTAAAGCCGGCTCTGTAAGTTGTTCTAACCAATCAACAAAACTCGGATTAACCGTCACCTTATCCTTAAATTGAATGCGTAAATCCTTCTGCGGTAAATCAGCGGGTGCTGTGCCGGTTAGTAAATGAATTAAAGTCGCACCTAAAGCATAAAGATCCGATGCCGGTACCGCACGCCCTCCAAATTGTTCTAGCGGTGCATAACCATACGTTCCCACAACCGTAAACGTTGCCCCCTCTGCCGCCGCCCGATCTTGCACCGCGCCAAAATCGACTAAATAAATTTGATTATCTTCCCCCCAAATTAAATTACTCGGTTTAATATCTCGATGTAGTAAAGCCGGATTTAACTCATGCAAATAAATCAGAATATTTAATACTTCTATCGCCAGTTTTCTAACTTCCTGAGCGCTAAATTTTCTTCCTTGCGTGAGTTTGTCTTTCAGAGATGATCCAGGGATATATTCTTGCACCAGTCCAAACCATAGGGTTCGATCATCTATCGAAAAATAATCCCTGTATTTGGGAATTCGGGGATGATTTAACTGTTTGAGAACTTGTGCTTCCCGCTCAAATAATTTAAGGTCATCCCAGTGAACATCGCCGCCAAATGTTAGCAGTTTAACAACAACAAGCTCTTTGGTTTCTGTCACTAAATCTTCGGCTAGCCAAGTTTGACGACCGGCATTGTGTCCTAACTTTTTTTTAAGCTGATAACGCTCGTGTAATACTTGTTCAGCTTGCAGCATGATCTCACCCGTCCTCTAAGATTTTTGTTGAGCTTTCTGTAGCCCTAACTTTTTTAGCTTTCTCTAGTATTCCCAAAAACATGGAAAAATTTAACTTACATCGGCCTCGATAAATAAGCTCTTAAGAATAATTTTAATTTTTTACTTTTTTAAAAGGATTTTATAGTCGGTTTAACTCACATTCAATCGCTATGTATGGGCAATCTTCTTTACGCCCATACATAGGTTTCGCAGTGAATTGAAAATCAGTATCTAACTCTCCCTACTTTATGTTTTAAAATAAATTAGTCATAATAAAATAAGCCGCGCCCCAAAGTATCAGCGTAATGGGAAGACCCATCATGATGCCGGCAATTGCCCAGCCTCTTTGATGAGCTTTAAAATGCTCAATGCTGCGCCATTTTCTGCTTTTCCACGCCCATTCATTACCCTTAGCGCCCAGGGCAATTGCCATCAAGAAACCAACATTAGGAACCCACGCCAAAAGTCCAATTCCAACGCGATTACTTAAAGGCCAAAAACCGGACAATAAAAATGCTCCCCAATTCCAACCTTTAATTTCATCTGGCACCGGCACTGAGGAATAAAATAAGCCACCGCAACCCGAATTGTTCTCGATTTCCGGTGAGACTCTCGGCAGCACTTCGATTTTTGGGGTGGTAGGTACTTTGGGGACTTTTAGCGCTTCTAGTGCTTCGCGGGCTGAGCTAAATCGTTTTTCTAAAGCCGGCTCAGTGAGTTGCTCTAACCAAGTTAAAAAGTTAGAATTCAGGCTAACTTTATCTTTAAATTGAATGCGTAAATCCTTTTGAGGTAAATCTGCGGGTGCGGTGCCGCTTAGTAAATGAATTAAAGTCGCGCCTAAAGCATAAAGATCCGATGCCGGCACCGCACGTCCTCCAAATTGTTCTAGGGGCGCATAGCCATAACTTCCCACAACAGTAAACGTTGCCCCTTCTGCCGCCGCCCGATCTTGCACTGCGCCAAAATCTACTAAATAAACCTGATTATTTTCACCACAAATTAAATTGCTGGGTTTGATATCTCGATGAAGCAATGCCGGACTAAGCTGATGCAAATAAGTCAGAATATTTAGAACTTCTAAAGCAATTTTACGAATTTCTTGAGGGCTAAACTTTTTCCCTTTATCTAGCCGTTCTTTAAGAGATGCTCCCGGAATATATTCCTGCACCAACCCAAACCACAGCGTTCGATCATCTATTGAAAAATAATCCCGGTATTTCGGTATCTTGGGATGATTTAACTGTTTGAGAACCTGGGCTTCCCGCTCAAACAATTTGAGGTCATCCCATTGAACATCGCCGCCAAATGCTAGCAGTTTAACAACCACCGGCTCTTTAATTGGTGTTGCTAAATCCTCAGCCAGCCAAGTTTGACGACCAGCATTATTCCCTAACTTGTGTTTGAGCTGATAGCGCTCACTTAAGACTTGTTCGGCTTGCAGCATAGTTTCGCAATTCCTTCAGCCTCAATTTAGTTGAATTAATCCTGATGAAGTAAACGGATGTTAGTTTTTTACCTCCGTTGTACCAGGGCTACAGAGTCTGTCCCCATTAGTAGCAATGATGGGGGGCGGCGATTGAGTTTTGCCGACAGAATTTGCTTCACACAAAATAGCTTGGGTCGTCATTTTTGTAACACCTTGCTCCACAGCCTTTACTTGGAAGACACCGCCAACATAGCTTTTGAGATTATTCTTCCGGGCTATCGCATAGTTGAACGAAGCATTGGCAGTTTTACGCGTTGAATATTCGTAATTTTCTGTTTGAGTTTTTATGCCCAGTCCTAATTTATCAACTGACTCAGAAAAGCTATTATTTTCCCAATAATAGGCTTGCTGAGCGCGGTTCATGGAACCAATTCTTTCTCTTGCTGAAGGACGAGGCTGAGATGTTTTATAGATCAGGAAAGCCGGCACAATCATGCTAGTTATTCCAACGAGCAACAATTGGAGAGCAGCTAAACTTCCTAAACGAAGATAACTCACTGAATTTTTAGGGCTGCGGAGCGAGTTAGTTCCCCTAAATTCATCTGAGAATCGGCCTGTTTTAAGAGCGTTTAGGGCTTGACGGGCTGTGCTAAAACGTTGTTCTAAAGCTGGATTGGTCAGTGTTTCAATCCAACGACAAAATGTAGGATTAAGGTTTACAACATCGCTAAATTGAATGCGTAAATCCTTCTGCGGTAAATCAGCGGGTGCTGTGCCGGTTAATAAATGAATTAAAGTGGCACCTAACGCATAAAGATCCGATGCCGGCACTGCACGTCCCCAAAATTGCTCCATTGGTGCATAGCCGCCGGTGCCTACTACTGTAAAAGTCACACCTTCTGCGGTGGCTTTGTCTTGCACAGCACCAAAATCGACAAGATAAATTTTACCGTTTTTGCCTAAAATTAAATTGCTGGGTTTGATATCACGATGAAGAACCGGCGGACTCAATTCATGCAAGTAAATCAGAATTTCTAGAATGCCGGTGGCATAGGAACGTACCTGAAATTCTGTAAACTGTTTTCCCTCATCTAAAAGCTGTTTTAATGACTTGCCAGGAATATATTCTTGCACTAAGCCAAACCAAGGCAAACCAGCTCCGGTGTTTTCATCAACAGCAAAATAATCGAGATACTGGGGAATTCGAGGATGATGAAGCTGTTTTAAGACTTTAGCTTCTCTTTCAAACAGCTTGACTTCGTCCCACTGCATCTGAGGGCTAAATGCCAGTAACTTAACAATCACCGGCTCCTTTAATTCTAAATCTTCTGCTAGCCAAGTCTGACGGTTGGCATTGTGTCCTAATTGTTGTTTAAGTTGATAGCGTTTCTGGAGAACCTGATTTTTTTGCAGCATAATAAATGAATTTCAGTGATTAGGTATCAAGGCGAAATAAATTTTTCCTTTTTGCTGTTTCAACCCTCGCTTCACGCTTGCCTCTCTTTGGCTTGCTGAACCCACTCTTCAACTTCTTGAGCTAGCCAAAGCACTTCAGGTTTACTCAAATGCTTTCCAAATAAATATTGTTCGTTCTGGGTTTCAATGATAACTCCTTGAGAGGGAATGGCTGTAATCTTTTTAATCTCTGAAATTTTCCCTCTCTCCGACCGATTTTTGCCAAAGCCGAACAGTTGCTCCTCGATTTTAAATTGATTTTTATAAAAATCCAGCTCTTGCTGCCCCCAGTAGGTTAACAATGTGGTATTAAAATCATTTTGTAAGTTCGCAATTTCTTGAGTAGTGTCTATCCAGACTTTTACGGCAAATAAAATTGGTAAAGCAACTAAGCATGATAAAGTAATAGAAAATAAACCAGAAGCAAATAAAGAAATTAAACCAAAAAATACCAGAAAACCGAGAAGTAGCTGAAAGGGGAGAAACCCGACAGTCAGAATTAATTGAAACAAGATTTTGATGAGGCCATAAAATGACAGGGCCGATTTAGGAATTTGAACGCCTAAATGAAGGGAAGATTTGCTCAGCTTCACACGGCTGCCGGCAGGTTGAGGAATCGTTGGCAGAGGTAGGTGCAGAGATTTTCCAGTTTTAAGCGCTTCTAATGCTTGGCTAGCCGTGCTAAATCGTCGGTTTAAATCGGGTTGAGTCAGGGTTTCAATCCAGCTAATAAAAGTGGAATTGAGGCTAACGCGATCTCGAAATTGAATGCGTAAATTATTTTGGGGTAAGTCAGCAGGTGCGGTGCCGGTGAGCAAATGAATTAAAGTGGCACCTAGGGCATAAAGATCCGATGCCGGCACCGCACGTCCCCAAAACTGTTCTAGAGGCGCATAGCCGGCACTTCCCACAACCGTAAACGTGACACCTTCGGCAGCAACGGGATCTTGCACAGCCCCAAAATCTACCAGATAAATTTGCTTGTCCTTTCCCCAGATCAGGTTGCTGGGTTTGATATCCCGATGAAGTACCGGCGGATTTAATTCATGCAAGTAAATCAAAATCTCTAAGATGCCGGTGGCAATTGAGCGCACTTGAGACTCGGTAAAGCGCTCACCCCGATCTAAAATCTGTTGCAAGGAAGAACCAGGGATATAGTCGTGTACCAGTGCAAACCAATGTAAGCCGGCTCCCATCTCCTTGTCTATGGAAAAATAGTCACGATATTGGGGAATTTTGACATGATTTAGCTGCTTAAGAACTTGGGCTTCCCGTTCAAATAGTTTCAGTTCCTCCCACTGCATCTGCGGACTAAACGCCAGCAATTTAACAATGACGGGCGCAGCGTTAAGAGATGCCTCTGAAGATGGGGCGTTTAAATCCTTTGCCAGCCAAGTTTGACGACCGGCATTGTGTCCTAATTGCCGATGCAGTTGATAGCGTCCCTGTAAGATTTGTTGTGCTTGCAACATTTTGTGCCTATTCCCGGCAGCGATCTATACTTTAATCTACCCTTCCCCAGCCGTGGCGTCCTTAAAATTTTGCTAAAATTTTTTGTTGAGTCATTGTGGCTGATGCTGCCGGCTTTGCGGCGGTCTTGGTAAACAAGTTGTCACAGTTGCCGGTTCTTAATAAAACTCTGGTTAAAATAAAGCTTGTTCGGTGCGTTTTAGTCAAAGCATAGTGGAACCCGCCCGGATTCTCTCAACAGGAGGTCTAAAAAGTTGCAAATAGCACTCCTGGTTAAGGCTGAATCTCCCTCCAACTCCCTTTCTAGGGGTAATCGAGGGACTGATTCTTCTGGTGCCTCCTCTAAGCTTTGCTGCTAAAAATCCGGCAGGATCAACCACTAAAAAACTTACTTACTTTTTCTGGAAATAGGTTAAATTATGCAGCTCACTCCCTCTCAAGTCGCTAATATAGAGAACTTTTTACAAAAAACCAGAGATGATATTTATCCAGAACCGCCGAGTCCGGAACATACTCGATTAACTTATAAACTGTTTGATTTTTGTTTGAAGAGAATTAATTTACCGACCCAAGCCAAAATTTTAGATGTGGGGTGCGGCCAAGGAATTGCTTTAGAAATGTTCAAAGAAAAAGGATATCTACCTGTCGGAATTACCTTGGGTCAAGAAGACATTAATGCCTGCCGTACCAATGGATACGAAGTTTACGAAATGGATCAATCTTTTTTAGAATTTGGGGATGCTGAGTTTGACTTTCTTTGGTGCCGGCACTGTATCGAACACAGCATTTTTCCTTATTACACCTTATCTGAATTCTATCGCGTCTTAAAACCTGAAGGTTATCTCTATATTGAAGTACCGGCACCCGATACCGTTGCGAACCACCAAAGGAACCAAAATCATTACAGCGTTTTCGGAAAAAGTATGTGGGAGCAATTAATCATACGTGCAGGGTTTCAAATAATTGAAAATGCCGACATTAAATTTCCTCTTAGAGTCAGAGTAAGAGCAACAGGTGAAATTATAGAAGGTATTGATAATTACTGGGCATTTATTAGCAAAAAATCCAACTAAAGTTAGAAAAAAAACAGAGCCGGCAGTCAGAATTTAGGTCTGACTGCCGGCGTTTACTTATTTCCAATTTTCCCAAGAGCGGTTGAAAATTGAAGTATCTGGAAAAGCAACCGGATTGCCATTCAACTGAAGGCGCTGTTGCAGTGCGTACAGCGTCGGATCAAAGATTGGAATTCGCTCGACCAGCTTGTAAGGCATGAGTCCCTTTTCCAAGGCAAAATCAGCCGTGACACCGGCAGCCGCGCCGGCAGACCATTCAAAAGAATGCACCCGATAAGCCGCTGCCGCAATGTGACTGGTGGCAATACTTTTACCCGCAACCAGCATATTGTCAATTTTCTGGGGAATCATTGCCCGCAGAGGAATTTGGAACGGATAAGCCGTGCCGGCACCTCGACGCTCACCCTCACGTTCTGTATTGCCCGGAGCTTCTGGAGGGCTTTGCGTCATGCAAGGGTGGAAGTCGATGGCATAGTGACCAATTCCCACAGAGTCAGGGAAAATACTCGAACGCGTTCTCGGCTTCGCTTCCTCAACCGGCTTTTTATCTGTAATGATATATGGCGCATCTAAGCCGGCAAGGGCTGTCCACAAGTTGCGATACTCTTCTGGCAGCAAATTCAGCCGATAGTAATCTTCCCGGTAATCCTTGCGAGAAATATCTACTTCCGACACCATAAAACCTTGAGGATGTGCCAAACTAGGCCGGCCAATAATTCGGCGTCCTTCTCGCATATAAGGATATTTAGATAAACCATGCGCCGTTCCCATCGGGGAATTTAAACCCGATAGAAAACGGTTATTTGGATGCGGTTTTTTGACTCCATCTCCCAGTTGGGAATCAGTCGTTCCTTCCACCAACCAGTAAAAGTAACCTAGGGCGTTTTCTTCACCCTTCTGCAAACTTTCCGTTCGCAGTCCACCCAACCATCCTCCAGGTTCCAACTGGCCGCTTTCTTCGAGTTGGTTGCGGGTGTAGATAAGATTATCTACCTCGTTTCCGGGCCGGTAATCGTTGCCCCATGTCCAGTTTTGCATGGAAATATCACCGGCATCGATGGGGAAATCTTTCGGGTTTGGCGGTTGTTTGCGATCAGGGTTGGTGCTGGAAATGCGCCGGTAGGTGAAAACGAGGGGAAAACTGGCTAAGCGGGGCAATTCATAGCTGTAATAGGGGGCATATTGTGAGTAAAAAGCCGGCTCTTTATGCTCTTGGGGCTTCTCTGTGGCTTGCATTGCAAAGGTATAGGTGAAGCCTTGGGTGCAGAAGGGATCACCCTCTGCGCTAGAGGAAGAAGGTTCTAAGGCAGAACGAGGATCGATACCCACCCGATAGGGAACGTCTGCAAGGGCAATCAATTCGCCGGTTTCAGTGGCGTCTACAACGTACCACGGAGCAGGACTTGGGGATTTCGATTTAGAATTAGTGGCTGCTGGAACGAAGCGGATAATAGTTTTATCAAACCGGCGCGAATTCTCGTAACGATAGGCATCTTCAATCGTTTGAGAAAGCGGTTCTGTATTGAGTGGCGCAGTACCGGCAGCCGGTTCGTGTTGAATCGCAACTGCGCCCGTAATTAAGTTGCCAGAGGCGTTCGTTTGCACCTCTTTAACAACAGTATTGGGATACCATTTCAGCTTGCCTTTTCCCCGTTTGGCAGCGTCTTTAAGCAAACCAAATAGCAGTTCGTGACCGTCGGAAGGCAAAAAACATGATTCACTCACCCAACAAGCACCGGGATTGAGTCTGCCATATTCGTTCTTGATTCGCTGTCTAAATTCCAAATAGCCGCGAGGATAATATAGCTGTTGCCGCTGTGTCGGGCGTTCATCGAGTGCAGAGGTGCCTTGGGCAGAAATTTGGCCCCCCACCCAGTCGGTGATTTCGGTGAGGCAAACGG
This sequence comes from Microcoleus sp. FACHB-68, assembly GCF_014695715.1. Taxonomy (NCBI): domain Bacteria; kingdom Bacillati; phylum Cyanobacteriota; class Cyanophyceae; order Oscillatoriales; family Microcoleaceae; genus Microcoleus; species Microcoleus sp. FACHB-68. The sequence goes on along the minus strand of NZ_JACJOT010000002.1, from coordinate 57,917 downwards.
TTCTGCCGGCAAGTAAACCTTCGTAAGCGGTAGCAGCGCCGGCTAGTCCGCCGCCGGTGACTAAAATTTCACAGGTTTCTTCTTTATCTGGGCTTCTGGGGGGTGCGGTTGTGCCGGCGGGGATAAAGGATACCAGCCAAGTCAAGCCTAGGGTTAAGCTAATCAGTGATTGTCTTTTGGTAATGCTCTGTGATCGCTGCATGGTAGAAAATCTGTTTGTTGCGTACATCCAGGTTGAGACAAGGTTTATCGCGTCTGTAGCAGACGCTACCTGCACCCAAAAAATCATTCTGTACTATTCGGGCATCTTTTTGTACGTTCAGGGTAATTAAACGGCGCAATTGCTTTTGTTAAACTTCAGGCCGGCTCTACAAACGGTCTTTTTTTCAAGCTAGACTCTCTGACTTTAGCCAAACCTTTGAGATGCCGGCCTAAATCACTAAACGTCAAAACAAAACCATCCTTTTTTTTCTAAAAATGAAGATTTAAATCTTGCAATCAATATTTTAATTGCAAAGTGTGTTTGCTACAATAAAATCCGATGCGTAACTCAAAATATTATCTTTTTAAAAAATAAGATAGATTTTTTTAATCATTTTTAAATTCTATTTTTTTATGCTTGGCGACTGAGTTGATTTGGGTTATAAAATCAACCGTTTAGTCTCAAATTTTTGTTTTCAAATTATAAAATCTTAGGGAAAACAGCTTAGTAAATTTATTAAATTATCTTGTCGTCAAGTTAGATTAAGAAAAATATAAATTTCATGAATAACAACCGAGAAAACGGGAACGCTAATTCTACAAGTCTTCAGACTGAAGAGAAGCAGTAGGGGGATTTATGGGCAGCGCGACAATTAATCTTTTGGGCTACAGCATAATTGAGCAGATATACTCAGAAACTCGAACTTTGGTTTATCGGGGTAGGCGGGAAATAGATCGGCAACCAGTCGTGATCAAAGTGCTTCGCAATGAGTTTCCCCTCTTTAATGAACTGGTTCACTTCCGCAATTAGTTTATCATTGGCAAAAATCTCGATCTTCCTGGCATCATCAAGACCTACAGCCTGGAAAGGTACTATAACAGCTACGCTTTGATTCTGGAAGACTTTGGCGGCATTTCTTTGTATAGCTACCTTACTTCTATTGGAGAAGCAAGCCAGCAAGCCGCTGAAACTTCTGGCTTACCCATACCCTTATTTCTCTCCATCGCGGTTCAAGTTGCCCATACTCTTGACGGATTGTGCCGGCATCGTGTCATTCACAAAGACCTAAAACCCGCCAATATTGTAATTAATCCGATCCGATGGACTTGGTACACTGTCACCTTGCTAAGCAGCCTATCCCAGTTCATCACCTCAATAAAAGCGTGCCGTTTGTATTGTCAGAAATTGTTAGCCAACTGATGGCAAAGAATGCTGAAAATCGCTATCAAAGTGCGCTAGGACTTAAATATGACTTGGAAATTTGTTTATCCCAATGGAAAGATGCCGGTGAAATAGCTAACTTTGATTTGGCAACACGAGATTTGTGCGATCGCTTCATCATCCCAGAAAAGTTGTACGGTCGAGAAAACGAAGTGTTAGCCTTGCTAGCGGCATTTGAGCGTGTTAGTGCAGGAAGCGCAGAAATGATGCTCGTTGCCGGTTTCTCAGGCATTGGCAAAACCGCTGTCGTCAACGAAGTTCGCAAACCAATTGTGAGACAGCGAGGTTACTTCATTAAAGGCAAGTTCGACCAATTCCAGCGCAACCTTCCCTTCAGTGCTTTTGTACAAGCTTTTCGAGATTTGATGGTGCAATTGCTGAGCGAAACTCACGCTAAAGTTGAGCAGTGGAAAACTAAAATTTTGGCAGCATTGGGGGAGAATGCTCAAGTAGTTATTGACGTACTCTATGGGTAGAGACTTGGCGGAAATGGAGCGGGAGACAGAAAACTTTGCTCGCGCTATTCATGAGATTCGTCAGGGAAACGCACTCAATTTCGTGAAAATTTTTCGGCAGGCTGTTTTGAACTTGCGAGGCAAGACCGATAATCCCTGCCGTCTGGTTGGGGAAGCTTATGATGAAGACATCATGATACCGCAGCATCAAGCTAATAACGTGCAGTATGCGATTTGTAGCGTTTATCTCAACAAGTTGATTCTTGGTTATTTGTTTAAAAACTATCAACAAGCGCTGGAAAATGCCGTGTTAGCAGAGCAATATTCGGATGCTATAACCGCAGGGCTTCAGTATTCGCTGATTTATTTTTACGGTTCTCTAACGTACTTAGCGGTGTATGCAGAGGCTGATGCGGAAAAACAAGCTTTACTGCTCGAAAAAGTAGCATTAAATCAGGCAAAAAGCAAGCGATGGGCAGAGTATGCCCTGATGAATCACTTGCATAAGTTCTATTTGGTCGAGGCGGAGCGCCATCGCGTTTTAGGGCAGCAAGTTGAGGCGATGGATTTTTATGATCGCGCCATCACTCTGGCTAAAGAAAACAAATACCTCAATGAAGAAGCTTTGGCAAATGAGCTGGCTGCAAAATTTTATTTACAATGGGGTAAAGAAAAAATTGCTCAACTTTATCTAATTGATGCCTACTATGCCTACTCCCGTTGGGGGGCTAAAGCGAAGATTGACGACTTAGAACGACGCTATTCTCAACTGCTTGCTGTTATTTTGCAACAAAATCAAGTTCATTTGTTCGAGGCCGGCACTACTTCCATTAGCACCTCATCTTCTATCAAGAACCAAACAATTGCAGGGAATACGAGTACCACAGTAATAGATGTATCAACGGTTATCAAAGCTTCTCAAGTTCTCTATAGTGAAATCCAGATCGACCAGTTGCTCACTACTCTCATGCAAGTGGTGGCGAAAAATGCCGGCGCTCAAACAGGAGTCTTGATTTTAAATGAAGAGGCAAGCTGGAAAATCGCTGTCCACTGTCCCAATCGTCAAGGCTGTTTTCTGCAAGATATCACGAAATTAATAATCCCGTCGGCTTCCTTTTAGGAAACCTACAACCGGCTCAAGATTACCTGCGAGATTTATTTAACCTGAGCGACCTGTATCAAGAGAAGTTTCCTGATCCAGGAGCAGAAATTGAAGCTGAAATTGAGGCGATTGACTTGGAGTATTTGCGAGAGGATCTCCCCAAACTAATTAACTCCATGAATGAGGGTGTGGATCGTATTCGTAACATCAGTACGAGTCTGAGAACTTTTTCGAGGGCAGATAGTGATCGTCCCGTTCCTTTTAATATTCACGACGGAATTGACAGCACTCTCTTAATTCTCAAGCATCGATTAAAAGCAAGTGAGCGCCGGCCTGCTATTGAAGTCGTGAAAGAGTATGGAAACTTGCCCCTCGTGAAGTGCTTCCCCGGACAGTTGAATCAGGTATTTATGAATATGTTGGCGAATGCCATTGATGCTTTAGAAGATTCAAATAAGAGACGTAGTTTTAAGGAAATTAAAAATTTTCCTAATTGTATTACGATTCAAACGGTTCAAGACAAAGAAAGCGAACGGGTTGTGATTACAATTAAGGATAATGGCGGGGGAATGTCGGATGAAGTGAAGCAAAAAATCTTCTATCATTTATTTACAACAAAGCCGGTGGGTGAAGGAACCGGCTTAGGGCTATCGATTGCCCGTCAAATTGTTTTGGAGAAACATGGAGGAGCATTGGAAGTAAATTCTTCCCTAGGGTATGGTTCCGAGTTGATTATTTCTATTCCGCTTAAGGGATAAAATTATCGGATTTACAAACATCAGCAGCGCCTAAGAGTGCTTTACCCTGCAGCCGACAAATTTATCTAATGATGCCGGTGAACGCTTGGAATCAAATTGCCATCACCTGACGATATTATCCATGCTCAATACTAATCACCGGCATCTGGATCTATGCCAAGCGCTCTTAATTGCGCCGCTAATCTTTCAGCGCGTTGTTCTGCTTGCACAATGCGTTCTTCTGGCGTTAGAAATCTCGTTTCTTGCTGATCGTACCAATACAGCCATTCCCGTGTGATTCCTTGATAGGTTCCCCGGTCTGCACCAATTCCTAAACCAATTTCTGGCAACCAAACGGGATTACCTTGTTGTAATACATATTGCCCATCTACTAAAAAATAGACTTATAAAGGCGGTTTCTTACGCCGGCGGGGGTTATAAACCACATAGTAGGGCACTTCCATTTCAGCATAGAATTCTTTCTTTTTGCTGTATTCCCCCCGGCGTTTATGGGAGATGACTTCTAAGACTAAAGTTGGAACGCGATTTTCTTCCCAGAGTAGATAACTCAGGCGCAAGTCTTCATGAAAAAAACGCTCAACTCCTATGCTAAGAAAACCATCGGGTACGATTGCCGGTTCACTGGGTTGGTAGTAAATTCCCATGCCAACGCCAAAGAAGCAATCCCAGCGGTTGGCCCACAGCAAGGCTAGGATCGCTTTGAGCAAACCTGGAATTAAATCTTGTAGTTCATTATCCACCGGCGTATCGTCTGAGTCTGGCAGGTCTTCGGAGGAGGGTAAGCAATCTAGCGGGTTGTACTTAAACATGATTGAAGTAGGGACAACTCACAATTGCTATGGTAACTGTCTATAATTGTTTTATTGCAAGAATTGTTTTTTTAAACCGCAGATGCACGCAGATAAACGCAGATGTTTTTGAGAGATGAGTGAATAGGTTTTTGCAGGATTTGGAGTTTTTTATATGAACCACAGATTCCGCAGATGAAACTGGAATGTGCTTTGCTCGTCATAGGAGTTCCACCTACGTCCACAGATAAACACAGATGGTTTATCAAGGTTGTTTGCTTTTGCCAAGGATTTGATGTTGGGATAGAGAGGATTGACAGGAAAAGTTTTATTTTAAGCTTGGTAAGGTTGTAGTTTTTTAAGAAATAACAATGCGGGAAAATCAACTGAAAAGAAAGCTAAAGCAGGGTGAATTTGCTTTGGGTTTATTTGTTAATTGTGCGTATCCGGCGTTTATGGAAATTTGTGGGCACGCCGGCTTTGATTTTGCGATTATTGATATGGAACATGGCCCATTGCACACGCTGGGTGCGGAGGATCTTTGCCGCGCTGCAGATTGTGTGGGACTTGCGCCGGTGATTCGGATTCGCAAAAATGATGGGCCGCAAATTCAACGGGCACTCGATATCGGAAGCGCCGGCATCCAAGTGCCTCAAATTGAAACGAAGGCGGATGCAGAAGCGGTTGTGCGGGGTGCGAAATATTCTCCGATTGGTTCGCGGGGTCTTTCTTTCAACACGCGCGCCGGCAACTATACGGCGGCGGGGACGAATATCACCGATCAGCTGAATGAGGAATCTTTGGTTGTGGTTCATGTTGAAGGGACTCGCGGTGTGGAAAACCTGGAAGAAATTGTTAGCGTTCCCCACATTGATGTAATTTTTCTCGGCCCTTACGATTTATCGCAGTCCCTAGGAATTCCCGGACAGGTGCGCGATCCGCGTGTAATTGAGCTGATGAAAAGTGCGGTACAAACCATTCGGGATGCCGGAAAAGCTGCCGGCACTTTTGCGGATAATCCGGAAACTGCTAAGCAATGGCGTGATGCCGGTGTTCAATATGTGGCGCTTGGGGTTGATGTTGCTATCTTTTTGCGGGCGTGTGAGGCATTAGTAAAAGCGGTCAGGAGTTAATGTAGTGACCTTGATGCCGGTAAAGTAGCGTCCGCTTTATCTATTGTGGAGTTTACTGAGTGCTTTGAAAAAAACTTTATGATAACTTTGCATTTTTTGTAGCCTATCTAGCGACATTAAAATTTTGCTGTTCTATACTGAAGATATAGCCCTCATGGAACGAAGATAAGAAGAGGGATCAAGACAAACAGAGGTAATTCCTATGATAACTGTATTGGGATCGCCGAATTTGGATTATGCTATCAGTTTTGCACTGGAAAGTATAAATTCTATCAAGCTAGAGGCTTTTAAGCGATTTTTCGTGGATATGCCGGTTGATCCTTATATCAAAGGCAAATATCGCTCTCGCAGATTATCTCGGTTCAAAATATCGGGAAACGAGTTAATTAAACTGCCTCATGGATACCTCTACCAAAGCAAAGCTTACAACCCATTATTAGGAGATATCAAGAGAGGGTTTGCTGAACTTGATGATCAACTGATTGCACTAGATGAGTTGAAAAAGCTGGTTTTTGAGTTTAGTGCTTACTGTAAACTTCCGCCTGACGTTGATATCGCTGTTCATCAAATTAGAACCAGCTGTTCACCGAGTAATTTTGGCAACCCTGCGCCGGAAGGGATTCATCGAGATGGGTGTAATTTTGTTGGCATTTTCGCGGTTGACCGGCACAATATTATAGGTGGAGAAACCCATCTTTATAAAGCCAAGAAGGAAAAGCCGCTTTTTAATAAAGTTTTGAATCCCGGCGAACTTCTTTTGGTGAATGACAACGAGTTCTTTCACTTCACCACCCCTATCAAACCGATCACGGATGGTGAGGGGACAAGGGATGTGTTTGTTCTGACTGCGCCCAGCTTATTTACAGAGGAATAGCGCCGGCAACTGTAATTTGCAGCCAGACAAACAAATTCACTCAACTTTAAAGATTTTACAATCCACAAGATAGGGGGAATTGAATGCAGTCATTTCCCCTTCTTTTTTGCCTAAAATTGGAAATAATCTTGCAGATAGGGGTTTATCTAGCTTAATCGCTAAAGCCGCCATATCAATTAATATGGCTTCTAGTGTTTCAATGGTTATATTACCAGCTACCGGCACTGTGTCTAAACCACAACCACAAACGGCAGAATATAATAGTAAATTTGTTAAATTATAAGTCTTTTCATTCGCTCTTTGGGCTAAACCGGCATCTTCACAAACCGGCAGCATTAAACCTGAATAACCGCAAAGTTTCACAGAGAGACTTTTCAACACACGAGTAATCATCGCAGAAATCGCCAGCGTTCCTTGATTCCCAAATTTTCCTATACCAAGGGCTTCATAAGAAAAAGCAATGCTGGCAGTTTTGTCAAGAGATGGGGCAAGGGATGAATCAATTCCTCGATATTCAATTTTAAATTTATCTGAAATTTTTTCTGCGATAACTTCAACTTGAGATAGTTTATCTTCAAGTATCCGTTTAAAATTCGCCTCCGCTTCTGGCAGATTTTGAGACTGGCTAAAGGCTGCCATTACCAAATCCCCACACTCTAAACCAATGGCAAAAGACGAGTTGCCCTCATGGCAAGATATGGGAAAGAATGGAATACCTGGCCGGCAGTTCGCCCCAGCGCAAAATCTAAAATTCCCAAAACCATCTTCTGTCTCTTCAGAAATCCGCTTAATAACTTTTGCCGATTCTCTAGCATTTTCAAATTGAATGCCGGCATCAACATCGCCAATGTTACTAGAACAGTAAATTACTGATGTATTTTTAATAATTTCTGGAATAACAGAAATTTGCTCTAGATTACTCACACAACCAATACTAAAAAAGCTAATATTCAAGTTGTGGCAAATTTGCTCTAGTCCTTGAATTTTCTTGACAATTTCTGTAGCGGATAAAACCGGCAAATATTCCGCCCAGGAATTTGTCGCAATTCGAGTTGTTTGAACTTCATACCCCAGATGCTCAAAAAAAGCCTTTGCTTGCTGATTAAATTCAGCCGCTTGGGTAATGCTTTTTTCCTCTATTGGAGATTGCAGGCAGATGCCGGTTGTAATCGTTCTAATTTTCATAAAATTACATTTGATAATCTCTCCTTAATTTTCCCTACATTTACTGCTTTCTCTCTCGTCCCTTATCCCCGCCCATTCCATTTAATCGGATGGGTAGGCGGCGACAACCAGCCGGCATCATCAGCAGAACCCGTTTCCTCATCCAGCGCCTTCACAACCTTATTGTAAATTTCCTCAGCCTGTTGCGGGGAATTACCAATACTCGTTAATCCCAACTTGCCAAATTGAGACAGGCAACCCATTAAATGAAAAACCGTTCCCGTCTCCGTACTGCTATCAAAATGCAATTGGTTATGAGCGATAATATCCATCAAATCATTTGGCAATAAACCTTGATATCGGTCTTTTTGCAAATTGTCAGTAGCTGTGTAAAATTTTGGACGCCCTTGCTGACTGTAAAATAAACCCGTAGATCGCTCATACCGGCCATTCGTTAGCAGCTTCAGCGTCATAAACGGATGGGTTGTCCCGCCCTTACGCAAGTTAATTTCAATTGCTTGCAGATCCCATTGGCCATTATCTTGACGCACTGCAATAAAATCAACCCCAAAACGCTCTAAAGCGCCTTTTTCAGCTAAATTTTGACCCACTCGCACGCCTAATTCTTGTAAGCGCAGCCGGTAAACCTCATCGGCAGGAAACCGGCATCCCAAGAAAATCTGGCCATCGGGACCGCCTAAAATTTGGTCGTGGGTGGAAAGAATTTCGACCTCGCCATTGGGCATAATGCGTCCCTGCACACTGGGAGATCGCTTCTCTTCCCCTTCAATAAACGCCTCTGCGATTGCCCCTAATTCGGGAATGCGACTGCTAAAGTTTTCCCACGTTTCATTAACGGCTTGGAAGCGGAGTGAGGAAAACTGTTCGCGAATCGCTTGTACTCGGTTTGCCGGCGAGACATCCTGCAACGGCTTCAAATCTAGCAAGGCGTTGCCTTCTCCCGAAAAACCTTCGTTTAGCTTAATCACCATCCGCTTCAAATGCGGTTCTTTCGCCCACAATTCAGCGGCTGCTTCTGCGAGATCGTCAGCCGTGTGAACCAATTGGCTGCCGGCGGGAAGGGGAACATTACATTCGGCAAAGATTTGCCGGCTGCCGCTTTTCGTCCCCCAATACAGCAAATCCGGCGCAGCCGCCAGTAAAGGGATGTTTAACTGCACAGACAACGCCTCCTCTAGGGGCGTCGAGTTATAGCAGATCATGTAAGATTTCTTTGAGTCCAATGCCTGCCGAATGCGCTGTATTAACCGAGGACGCTCTAAAATCTTCTCACTCAGTGGCTTGGGAGAAGTATCGTAGGTGGAGAATAACAGCAAGCGATCGCGGGCGTGAGAAAACGGAATTCCCGGTAACAGCTGCAAATAGTAATCGATGACACTGGGATGCAACGGCTGGGATGTAACGTAAATCAGCCGAGTAAAAGGGTTGCGGAGGCGGATGAGAGAAAATAGCAGCCGTTCTTCATAGTGATGCACCCCCTCAATCTTCAACATTTCTCGTTGATCGAGGCTGAGAGAGGGGACGACTAAAATATCGTAGTCGCCGGTGTCAAACAAATCCACAGTTTGCCAGCGAGTGCGTAAATCAGTCTGAAGCTGCCGGAACTTGTCCGCCTGATCAATGGATGATAAATTTTGAGATTGCATGACCCCAGACCCACCTTGAAACCGATACCAGCGATTTTACAAAGATTACAGGCAAATGGGGTTCTCCCGTCACATTTGGCAATATTTTTTTAATTTTGGCTGACTCGGTGCGAGTGTTCTTTGCTTTTCCCCACAGCGTTAAACTAGGAAAGCGAGGACAAAGCATTTGCGTGGAGTGTCGTGAGAAAGAACTATGCAAGCTAAGGAACAGCGCTACTACTCCCCCGAAGAATATTTAGAGTTAGAAACGACTGCTGAATCCAGAAGTGAATATTTTAACGGTCAAATATTTCCTATGCCTGGTGGACTACCGAATCACAATCGTATAGCACTCAACTTTAGTGCGGCACTTCATTCTGCTTTTAAAAGAAAGAATTATGAGGTATTCATGGCGGATATGCGTTTATGGATACCTCAAGTGCGACTCTACACTTATCCAGATGTGATGATTGTTTCTGGTGCCCTAGAGTTTGCTGAGGGGCGCAGAGATACGATTACTAACCCGATAGCAATTGCAGAAGTTTTATCAGAATCTACAAAAAATTATGATCGGGGTGAAAAGTTTAAACTGTATCGGAGTATTCCAAGTTTAAGGGAATATCTTTTAATTGAGCAATCAGAAAAGTCGGTTGAGCAGTTTTTTAAGAATGAGAATAATCAATGGATACTTTCTGAATATCAAGGTGAAGAGGCTATGCTAAGTTTAAATTCTGTAGAATTTCAAATTTCGTTTTCAGACCTTTATGATAATGTTGAGTTTGAATCTGTGGATGAGATTTAGGCAAAAGATTTTTTAACCACAGATGCACACAGATAAACACAGATAGGTTAGCTGTTGTGTGATAGAGAATTGGGGGATGGGGGATTTTTCGGGGGCTTTGATATTTAGGGGTTACCGGCAGCAAATCCATTTCCACAATGGATGTGTTTGCCCTTGCCGGCGAATGTTCAAGACTCGATCTTCAAGACGTTTTTGTTCTTGGTGTGGCATTCCTAGGAGAATGTTTCGGCTTTGCCAAACGAGAACAGAAACTGTCATCGCAATACAAATTGCAAGGCCAAGATTTGGCAGGGGATTGTAAGCCAAGCTGTAGCGCACTGCTGTCCAGGTAAAATGAGCCTGCCACAAGGCAATTTCCGAGCGTAAAGCCCAGAGGCTTAAACTACCTATGCTAGCCCAGAGCAACCCCACAAACAGCCACCGGCTATAAACCGTAAGCCGGTGGAGTCGTTGCACTTGAGACTCAAATGTTGAGTCAGAATTTGCCGGCGTAGCAGGCGTCTCGCGATCTTGTCGATCTTCTGGATAAGCCATAGCAGATTGCAAATTGCCTGGTAAAAGAAGATGCGCTTTATCGACTGTCTAGATGCCGGTGGGGGCGTTTTTATCGCTCTGGGCTGGCAGAGATTTCAGGTTCTTCTGTCCCTGGTGCCGGCCCTGCTATTGCTCTACCCGTGCGTTCTCTCCACCATGCAAGCAAGGAACTTGCAATGAAGATACTTGAATAAGCACCGGCAATAAAGCCAACAATTAACGCAAGCGCAAAGTATTTCAGCGTTTCGCCACCAAACAGAAAGATGGAAAACAGGGTCAGCAGGGTCGTTAATGTTGTATTAATTGACCGTGTGAGTGTTTGATTGACGGCATCGTCCACAATTTGGTTGATATGCTGATCGGGATGAAGACTGATCACCTCTCGCACCCGGTCGTAAATCACCACAGTATCATTGACCGAGAAACCGATAATCGTCAGCAGCGCCACGATGAACAGGCTATCGACTTCCACACCCAGCACTAGGCCGAGAATTGAGAAAATGCCCACAGTGACCAAAACATCGTGAAACAAAGCCACGAAGGCAAAAAAGGCGTAGTCAAACTGGAATCGGAAAGTGAGGTAAACCGTGATGCCGGCGAAGGAAATCAGCAGCGCCAGTAAGCCGGAAGAAAAAATCTGACGTCCCAAAGTCGGGCCAACGGTGTCGATCCTAACGGCTTGAGGGTCAAAGGCACCGATTTTCGACTCTAGAGTGGTTCGCAGTTGACTGCGCTCCTGCTCTTTCAATTCCTTTGTCCGAATGGAGATTACCTGCTGATCTTTTACTTTTGGATCTTTATCCAAAATTTGGATCGTACTGCCGCCCAAACCCTGCTGTGTCAAGACTTCCCGGACGGTGCCCGAATCGAGCCGGCGGGGCTGGGCAGGATCGGCTTGGCTAACACAATTATTGGGTTTGCTACAGTCGAGTTCAAACTGCAACCGCGTCCCGCCGACGAAATCCAGACTAGGACGAAGGGGGGCGCGGATGTCTGGCCGAGTCCAAGAGATGACCATTGCGATCAGACCGCTAAGAATGATGGCGGCAGAAATTGTCCACCAAAGCGATCGGCGTTTGATAACGTTGAGTTTCATGCACTCCCTGCCTTAGATTTCAATGACATGGGCAGATTGGGACAAAACCATTGTGGCTTCCGCAATTGCGGAAAGGTGATGGCAAAAAACAGCAGCGTGCGACTGCAAGTGAGGGCGGTAAACATACTCACCACCACCCCTAAGCCGAGGGTTAGAGCAAAGCCTCGCACCAGACCGCTTCCCAACCAAAACAGGGCGGCACAGGCAATTACCGTTGTGACGTTGCCATCTAAAATACTGGAAAAAGCGCGGTAGAAACCCGATTCTACGGAGCGGTACAAACTTTTACCGGCTCGCAATTCTTCTCGCGTGCGTTCAAAAATCAGGACGTTGGCATCAACTGCCATGCCAATACTGAGAATAAAACCGGCAATCCCTGGCAAGCTTAAGGTGACGCCGAGTAAGGCAAAGCTAGCAATGGTTAGCAGAGAATAGATGATCAGGGCGATATCGGCAATGACTCCGGGCAGCCGGTAGTATACGCCCATGAAAATCAGCACTAACAGCAAACCTCCAACGCCGGCATAAATACTGCGCTGAATGCTATCGCGTCCCAGTGTGGCACCGACTGTGCGGTTTTCGACAATTTCCACCGGCACCGGCAATGAACCGCCTCGCAACTGCACCGCTAGTTCATTCGCGGCTTCTGCCGTAAAGCGTCCCGTAATCACCGCATTGCCGCCCGTGATGCCGGTTTGGGCAAATTCTGGCCCGACAACCGGAGCACTAATTAATCGTTCATCGAGGAAAATGCCGATGCTGCGTCCAGTGCCGGCCAGATTTTTGGTCAGTTCAGCAAATTTCTCACCTCCCGGCTGATCAAAGCTGATGCCAACATTCCAGTTGTTCCCGCTTTGCTCTGGTTGAGCGTAGGCTTCTTTGAGATTTTTGCCGCCTAAACCAATGCGTTCGTAAAGTTTATCGAACAGCCCGTTTATTTGCTCATTTTTTTGCGTGAGCGCGGCTTGATTTTGGGCAATTGCCGCCTGATCTCCGCCGTTCTCCAGCTCAACCTGTTTCGTTAATAATTGCCGCAGCTCTTGCTGTCTAACATTCAATTCTGCGGTCAATTCCTGATTATTGTTTTCTCTGCGAAACTCTAGTTGAGCAGTTCCACCAAGAACGCGTTCTGCCTGTTCGGGGTCATTCACCCCTGGCAATTGCACAACAATTTGATCCTGTCCCACGGTTTGCACCAAAGGTTCAGAAACGCCGAGTGCGTCAACCCGGTTTCTCACCACGCTCTCAACATCTTCTAACATTTGAGGCGTGATTTCTTTGATCTCGTCAGTGGTTTTCACCTGAATTGTCAGTTGTGCCCCACCTTGTAAATCTAAGCCCAGACGGATTGGCACCCGATAAAGCACCGTAATGGCACCAATTATCAGAACTAAAATGAGAGCCAACCATGAAGTTTGTTTTTGCATACTTTTACCCGCTGCAACAATTTTAGATTTTAGATTTTAGATTTTTGATTGGAGATTCAATCCAAAATCCAAAATCCAAAATTGACTAGACTCGCAAGCCCACCATTTTTTGTACGGCTTCTACGATTTGCTCTGGTTGAACGATTGTCAGGCGTTCCAGAGCGCCATTATAAGGTGTGGGAATATCTTGAGAAGATAACCGCAACACCGGCGCATCCAATTCATCAAACAAGCGATCGCTGATTGAGGCAATTAATTCAGCGCCAATGCCGCCGGTTTTCATGCACTCTTCAACAATAATCACTCGATGGGTTTTGCGGATGGAAGCACCAATGGTGTCAAAGTCAAGGGGTTTGAGGGAAATTAGGTCGATCACTTCCGGATCTAAACCTTCTTTTTCCAAACTTTTCACCGCTTGCATGACATGGTGACGCATCCGGGAATAGGTGAGGATGGTGACATCTTTGCCTTGACGCACGACTTCTGCCTTGTCGAGAGGCAGCAAATATTCCTCTGTCGGCAAGTCTTCTTTGAGGTTGTAGAGGAGGACGTGTTCAAAGAATAAAACTGGATTGTCGTTGCGAATGGCTGATTTCAGCAGACCCTTGGCATTATAAGGAGTCGAGCAGGTGACGATCTTGAGTCCAGGAACAGCTTGGAAATAAGCTTCGAGTCGCTGGGAGTGTTCTGCGCCTAATTGCCGGCCAACGCCTCCTGGACCCCGAATCACCATTGGGATTTTGAAGTTGCCGCCGGAGGTGTAGCGCAACATCCCGGCATTGTTAGAAATTTGGTTGAAGGCGAGCAGCAAAAAGCCCATGTTCATGCCTTCAATAATAGGCCGCAGGCCACTCATTGCGGCTCCCACGGCCATGCCGGTGAAGCTATTTTCCGCAATGGGCGTATCTAAAACCCGCAGATCGCCATATTTTTTGTATAGGTCTTTTGTGACTTTATAGGAGCCACCATAGTGACCCACGTCTTCACCGAGGACAAACACCGAGGGGTCACGCGCCATTTCTTCGTCAATGGCTTCCCGGAGGGCGTTAAAGAAAAGCGTCTCTGCCATCTTATAGAGAATTTAATGGGTCAAACATTAATTTTAATCGCTTATGGTTGCAATTTGAGGATGAGAGCGGTAGAGATGGGCAGGGGCTTTCCTGGCGTCGCCCCTACCGCTTTTTGATGAAACAGTGGGTTAAAAAACAATCCCTAGCTGAGTCACATCATTTTGTACCACCAATTGCAGGTTGCCCTTGGTGTAAGTGGTGTCTGTTGCGCCGATCATTTGGGTAAATCCAAATCCAGAGAGATTTGCACTCACCGCATCACCGGCATCACCAACGACGGTTAATCGGTTGTAACCGCCACTTGCCCTCGTTTCGGACACCAAATTCAGCAGCGATGCGTGATTCAGGATCAGGGTGTTATTTCCGCTGCCGGTTAAATCGATACGCTCAATGGCATTAATTTTGGTATTGTCAGCAGCACCGGCAGCTAAATCCAAATTGATACCGGCACCGTTAAGTTCTAGGGTATCCACTCCCAACCCGCCATCCAGCCGGCGGAAATTGGCATTGCTAATCCTCAAGCGATCATTGCCGGCACCCCCATAAAGCAGAATATCGGTGAAATTCCCATCGCTGAGAATATCGTTTCCTTGTCCGCCCACTAACGCCTCACGATTCGCAGTGCCGGTGAGCAGATCATCACCCGTTGTGCCTTGTTGGGTGACAGCGCCGGTGAAGTCGCCACCCAATATAACGTAAGATTGCCCTGGTTCAGTTCCTCCTACATCGGGAGCACCGACAATTAAATCAGCAAAACCATCGCCATTGACATCGCCGGCCCCGCTGACTGAGAAACCGGAACGGTCACCATTAATGTTAAAGTCACCATTATCGATTCCATGAATGGCAAAGCCACCGCCTTCGGTACTGCTCAAATTCACGTCTTGGGCGTCAGCCTTACCAAAGACCACATAAGATTCCCCTAAGCGATTCGTCCCCAGATCAGAACCGGGCGCACCGATAATTAGGTCAGCCAAACCATCCCCATTCACATCGCCGGCCCCGCTAACAGAGAAACCGAAACGCTCAGGGAAGAACCCGCTAATGGCAAAACCGCTGGTGCCCAAATTGTTTAAATTCACCGTTTGATTATCAGCCTTGCCAAGCACCACATAAGCCTGCCCCTCCATCAATCCCGGATCGGGTGATTCGGCTAGGTCGGCACCCACAATCAAGTCAGCAAAACCATCGCCATTGACATCGCCGGCCCCACTAACTGACCAACCGGCACGATCACCATTGTTAATCCCATTAATGGTAAAGCCGCCGGTTCCTAAGGCGCTCAAATCTACCGTCTGGTTGTCAGCTTTGCCAAACACCACGTAAGATTGCCCCTCATCCTCAGCATTAGGCGCACCCACAATTAAGTCGGCCAAACCATCGCCATTGATATCGCCGGCTGTACTGACTGAGAAACCGGAAAGGTCAAAATTGTTAATCCCGTTAATGGCAAAGCCGCCGGTTCCCAAAGCATTTAACTCGACTGCTTGGGCGTCAGCCTTGCCAAACACCACGTAAGATTGTCCTGGGATAGATTGCCCCATAGGGGCACCGGGCGCACCCACAATCAAGTCAGCCAAACCATCGCCATTGACATCGCCGGCACTACTGACTGACCAACCTGCACCGTCAGAATTATTAATCCCGTTAATAGCAAAGCCGCCGGTTCCTAACGCGCTCAACTCGACTGCTTGGGTGTCAGGCTTGCCAAACACCACATAAGATTGCCCCCTCGAAGCACTAGCATAGGGCGCACCCACAATTAAGTCAGCCAAACCATCGCCATTGACATCACCGGCACCGCTAACTGACCAACCGGCAGTGTCACCATTGTTAATCCCGTTAATAATAAAGCCGCCGGTTCCCAAAGCATTTAACTCGACTGCCTGGGTGTCAATTTTGCCAAACACCAGGTAAGATTGTCCCCGGCGAGTGACCCCCGCAGTGGTATGGGGCGCACCCACAATCAAGTCGGCCAAACCATCGCCATTGACATCGCCGGCCCCACTCACTGAAAAGCCGGCGGAGTCACCATTGTTAATTCCGTTAATGGTAAAGCCACTGGCTCCCACCGGCAGCCCTGTACCGGATACAATGCCACTCAAGTTTATTTGGTTAGTAACCGTTAGATTCACGGTTGTTGTGGCGGTGCCGGTGTTGCCATCACTCACGGCATAGTCAAAGGCTGCTGCACCCGGATCAATTCCCCGGAAGGTAATCATTTCAGTAGCCGGATCAAGAGAAACTGTGCCATTGGTGGCGTTGAAGACTTCAACAATAGTCAGAGGCCCACCATTGGTGTTGGTATCGTTGGCAAGTAAAGTGGCTACCGGAATATCTAGGCGACTGCTTAACAAAACCGGCACTGTGAAAGGTGTGTCGGGATTGGCTACGAACTGGGAGTTGACGACACCAGTAATGGGGAAATTAAAGGGATTTTCATCGTCGTCAGTCGTAGAAAATTGCAAATTGCCGCTATAGGTGCCGGCAGTTGTGGCATTCAGTTGCACTTGCAAGGTTGCGGAACCGCCAACGGCAATGCTAGCCGGGAGTTCGCCTATTAAATTAAAGCCTGCCGGCAGTGTCAGTCCGCTGAGACTTAATAAATAGGTGCCGGTGTTCGTAATGGTGAAAGTTTTGGTGACGGGTGTCCCAGGTGTTGTGTTGGGGAAGCTGACTGCTGTTGTTGTCTCATCTGGGATATCGGTTGTTCCATCCAGTACAGCGATTTCTGGCGCGAAATCTGACTCGTAAGCACCGATATCAATTCTGCCCCCCCTGACGCGGGGATTGCCGCGCTGGTCGGTTGTTAGGGGGGAGGCTGCGGGATCACCGGCATTAATGGCGCGGCTGTCGGAACGCAATGCGCGAGTTTGGGTTGGGCCACCGTTATTTGCGAGGGGGTTGATATTGGCAGCAATACCCGTGATATTGCCTGTGGTGTTGCCGATTATAATCGTGCCGTTTAAGTTGCCGATCAGGTTATAACCCTCAGAGGTGAGGATGCCGGTAAAGTTAGGGTTGCCTGTAGTAGAAGTGTTGCCGGTGATGATGGTATTTTTTGCCGTCACCGTCCCGCCTGTGTTGTTAAAGATCCCGCCGGTGCCGGTGCCGCTTGTATTGGCAGAAATGGTACTGCTGGCTAGAGTGAGTGTGGCTGTGCTGTTGTTGTAAAATGCGCCGCCGGTGCTTGCTCTGTTGCCAGAAACGGTGCTGTTAATGACATTCAGTGTGCCGGTGTTTAACACGCCACCGCCGAAACCGGCATTTGCGGCGTTACCAGAAAGGGTGCTGTTGATGAGATTCAGCGTGCCGGTGTTATTGATGCCACCGCCGTTGCTTGCTACGTTGCCAGAAAGGGTGCTGTGGGTTAGATTCAGCGTGCCGGCATTATTGATGCCACCGCCGTTGTTCGCACCGGCATTCCCTCCGGCAATCCGCAAGGCGTCAATATTTGCCGTGATGCCGGTGGTGATATCAAACACGCGCACAGCATTGTTACCGCTAACGGTTAGAGTATTCGCGCCGGCACCCTGAATATTGACACTTTCAGTAATTTGTGGAAGTGCAGAGGCGAGGGTAATGGTTCCCGACACGTTGTTGAAACTAATCGTATCGATGCCGGCAAAGTTATTGGCATTAATCAGCGCTTGCCGCAAGGAACCCTCCCCGCTGTCATTGGTGTTAATCACCACGGTGTCATTCGCGGCAATGGTGACACCGGCGCTAGGAGTGCCAATCGCGTAATTTCCCGCTGCTAGATTGAGTTGCAACGTCTCATTTGCCTCTGCGTGGATGTCATCATTTGCCGTCAGGGTGACATCGACAAATGTCTCTCCGTCGGGAATAACAATGGAGGTGCCGGCAACTGCAATCCCGGCAACACTGAGGGTGTAGTCATCGGCAGAAACGCTACTGGTTCCCCCAACGGTAAAATTGACAGTTAAATTGCCGGCGGTGCTTGTCCCGCGAGAAATGCGGAAAGTGCCGGTGTCGCTGCCGGTTTCTGCGGCATTCGCATCAATTGCGGTAATCCTAACCGTGATCGGGTTGACAGTGATGGTAAAAATTTGAGGGGTTGAGGTATCGACGCCACCGCCGGCAGTCCCGCCGTTATCCCTGACTTGCACAGTAACCGTTGCTGTGGTGGGAGTGGAAATGCTATCCACCGCTGTGTATGTGAGGTTGCCGGTTGCTGGATCGATAGCCGGTTGCACGGCGAACAGCGCGTTATTATCGTTGCTGATGATATAACTGCTGACAGTCTGAGTTGACTCGTAAGCATTGCCTGGATTAAACCCACTAGCAAAGCCGGCAACTATCTGCGATCTTGATCCTGCTGCGATCGCCTGGTTGGGATCTGCCAGCAAAGTGAAACTAGGTGCATCGTTAATAGGATTAACGGTTAGGGTTGCCGTCGTGGTGTTACTGCTAAATGCCGTACTGCCACCGGCAACAGTGGTATCTGCTGTGCCACCATTGGTTCCAATGGTCGTGTCCCATGCCTTAAACGTCAGATTGCCAGGACTGCCATAATAGTTGGCATCCGGAATAAATCGGATGCGGTTTGTCGCCACCTCAACAGACAACAATCGCGCCGCTGTGCTGATATCTACGACAGTGCCGGTTGTGGGAGACAAATCATTCCAAATGCTGCCATCGGTGGTGTATTGCCATCTGCCATTGGTGTTATCAACCGCAGTGATGGCAATTCCTTTAACTGTGCCGGTGTCTGCATCAGAAATTAAGCTAGTAATCGCGGGAATATTGACAGCATCACTGATATTTATCGCAGAATCTTCGTCAATATTAGTCAAAGAGACGGGCGTTTCAATCAGAATCGGCGCATCGTTAACATTGGCGACAGCAATGGTAAAGTTTTGCTCGACATCAACCGTACCATCATTAATCCGTAAAACAATATTATGATTACCAACTTCGCTATTTGTTGGCGTGCCGGTTAATGTAGCCGTTCCATCTCCATTATCTGTGAGAATCAGCCATGATGGCAAATTGGTTGCGTCGATTGTTAGGGAGTCGCTGGGGTCTGGATCTGTAGTGCTGATATTGTAGCTATAGGCGCTATCTTCATCTACATTTGTAACAGGTGTTGATGTAAAAGCCGGCACATCATTAACATTAGCGACAGTAATGGTAAAGTTTTGCTCAACATCCACTGTGCCATCATTAACACGCAAGACAACATTATGATCACCGACTTCTGAATTTGTTGGGATGCCGGTTAATGTGGCGGTTCCATCTCCGTTATCTGTGAGAGTCAGCCATGAAGGAAGTGTTGTTGCGTTGATGGTTAAAGGATTGCCATCTTCATCAGTTGTGCTGATATTGTAGCTGTAAGCAACGTCTTGGGTTCCTGCTGTTATTGCTGTGGAAGTAAAAACCGGCACATCATTAACATTGGCAACGGTAATGGTAAAGTTTTGCTCAACATCAACTGTGCCATCATTGACGCGTAAGACAACATTATGATTGCCGATTTCGCTATTGGTTGGCGTGCCGGTTAATGTAGCCGTTCCATCTCCATTATCTGTGAGAATCAGCCATGAGGGAAGTGTAGTTGCGTCGATTGTTAGGGAATCGCCGGTATCTGGATCTGTGGTACTGATGTTGTAGATGTAGGTACTATCTTCTTCGGCGTTTGTTACCGCTGTGGAAGTAAAAGCCGGCACATCGTTAACATTGGCAACTTCTAGATCAAATGTATTATTGACAGTGCCACCATTGCCGTCATCCGCTGTCACCTGAATAGAAAGCTGGCCAACATCGCTATTGGTTGGAGTACCAGAAAAGGTTCGCGTTGCCGGATCGAAACTCAACCAAGAAGGCAGAGGACTCCCGTCAGCAAGTTTTGCTGTATAAGTTAAAGAATCTCCATCTGGATCGTTAAAAGCATTTTCATTCAATATCACGCTAAAGAAAGTGTCTTGAATGGCGGTTAAATCGCTTAACGGATAAGCAACATTCGGCGTTTCATTGGTGTTATTAATTGCAATTGAAAAACCTTTTTCAAAAGTATTGCCTGCATTATCTGTTACTTGCACACTGATGCTGTGGCTAGCCTCTTTTTCAAAGTCTAGTGATGCTCCATTCGCAACTTGTAACTGGTTTCCGTCAATTACAAAACGACCGTTCGCATCATTCAGTAGTACATAAGTGTGTTTATCTTCCACATCTCGGTCAGTGGTTGACAAAGTGCCGATAACTGTCCCGGAAAGACTGTTTTCATTAACCGAATTGCCGGCAAGAGTAATATCTGTGGGTGGGAGGTTGACTGGCGTTGGCGTTGGCGTGGGTGTCGGTTCTGGTGTTGGTGTAGGAGTCGGTTCCGGTGTGGGAATGGGTGTGGGAGTCGGTTCCGGTGTGGGAATGGGTGTGGGAGTCGGTTCCGGTGTGGGAATGGGAGTGGGAATGGGTGTTGGGATCGGAGTTGGTTCCGGCGTCGGTATTGGTGTGGGAATGGGAGTGGGAATAGGAGTCGGTTCCGGTGTCGGTTCCGGTGTCGGTATCGGTGTGGGAATGGGAGTCGCTTCCGGTGTCGGTTCCGGTGTCGGTATCGGTGTGGGAATGGGTGTTGGGATCGGTGTCGGTTCCGGTGTCGGTATTGGAGTGGGAATAGGCGTTGGTATCGGTGTGGGAGTGGGTTCCGGTGTTGGCTGTGGAACAGGGGTTTCGTCTGTCGGAATGGGTGCCGGCGTCAAGGGTAAAAAATCATTTCGGTCGATTAACCGGCTCTCAATTCCTTTCAAAATGGCTAAATACTGGCCGGTTATGCTTTCTTGAATAATCGTATGACCGGCATATTCTCCCGTTCCTGAGAAGATATTTAAATCGTCAAAGGTTAATCCACCGATTAACTCAATTGAGTCAACCCCATCCTCAAAGTCTAAAATCCAGTCGGCATCCCTAATTTGAGCGCCGCCGGTAGAAAGAAATCCGGGGACATCGTTGCGTTTGCCGATAACAAAAGAGTCGTTGCCACTGCCGCCGGTGATTGTATCCGCACCTAAGTCGCCGAAAAGCCGGTCATTGCCGCGATCACCTGATAAAACGTCATCGTCAAATCCCCCGTGCAAGGTATCATTGCCTTGACCACCGTGAACGGTATCTTGACCTTCGTTGCCGGCAACCCAATCATCACCGGCATTGCCGTTAAGGTAGTCGTCGCCGGTTATGCCTAATAACAGATCGTTGCCATCATTTTCAGCGTTCGCAAAGTCGCCACATCCGCCTAATAGGGTGTCGTTGCCTTTGTCGCCATAAACGGTATCATCGCCCAAATCGCCATAGGCCCAGTCAGCGTCAGCACCGCCCCGCACAGTATCATTAGCTTGGCCCCCTCGAACTGTATCGTTACCGTGGTTGCCGTTGAGGTAGTCGTCACCCTCGTTGCCATTGGCATAATCATCTGCCTCTATGCCCAGCACGGTATCTTTACCGGCAAGACCCCTCAAAATATCTTTCTCTAGCGAACCTTGAAGAAGATCATCCCCAAATGAGCCATCAAGTGCCTGCATCAACTTATCTCCCGAAGTGTAAATCAAACTCCTTCGGCTTCTTCCAGTTATGTGTATCCACCTAGATGCGTCAGTGGATTGTTAATTTCAACTGTCTTCTATCAAAAGGAAGATGTGCCTTAGACTACTTAGTTCTAAGATAGCCTACTCATGCGTGTCAAGTGAAAATACTGAATTGTTGCTAAAGTTACTCAATTTAGTGAATAATAATATGTATTAAATTTTTATTATTTTTGCTAAGTTATGATAATAAAAGCTAGGGTTTAGGATTGATAAAATAGCAGGAAGCGATCACTGTCTGAGCGGTTGGCGCTTTAACGACTTCAAATCCGCGCGGTTGCTGAGTGCAATTATTGAAAAGTTTTTTAGCTGGCCTGCCAAATTTTAATAGTCCCATCTCCGCTGCCGGTGGCAAGCTTCTGGCCATCAGGGCTAAAGACAACGGACATCACTGAGTTTAAATTCTGAGAATAGCCGGTGAGAGAGCAAAGCCGTTTGCCGGTGTTCATCTGCCAAATTGTAATCGTGCCATCACCGCTACCACTCGCCAGAAGTTGCCCATCAGGACTCAGCGCCACTGTATAAACTGCATCTGCATGACCGATCAGAGTGGTGGAACTTTGGCCGTTGGCTAGCTGCCACAACTTAATCGTTTTATCCCCACTGCCACTCGCTAAAATTTGACCATTCGAGCTAATGGCAATTGCGTAAACGGCATCTTGATGACCATTAAGAGTGTGCGAGGGTAGAGGCCGGCTGCTTTTAGGCCAAATATTGATAGTACCATCACGATGTCCACTGACTAAGCTGTTGCCGTCAGGACTGATAGAAAGCGCATTCACCGGCACAGAGGGATCGCAGAGGTTGTAAAGCAGTTTGCCAGTGCTTAAATGCCAAATGTTGATACTGCCGGCATGACTTTCACCGGCATCAGCATTGCCTTTGTTAGCCGGTGTGGCAAACACGGTATCAGAAAATGAGTTATCGCTGCCGGAAACAAGGGTTTTCCCATCTGGACTAAAAACGATTGCCGTAACTCGACCTTGTCCGCAGAGTGTGCGGAGTCGTTTGCCGGTTTCCATGTCCCACAAGTCAACGGTTCCATCTGGAGCACCAATTGCCAGCATTGTGCCATCAGAATTAATCGCAACGGCATTAACGCCTAAAGGATAGCCAAACAGACTGCGGTGCCGATCGCCGGTTTCCAAATTCCATAGCTTTACAGTGCTGTCGCAGCTACCACTTGCCAATATTAAACCATCTGGACTGAAGGCAAGGTCGGCGACTGGGCCTGAACGCTCCGAAAGGGTGCGGATGAGTTGGGCGTTTTGCCAAGGCATGAAGGATCAATTAAGCGCGAATTTTGCATACACGGTCATGGAGATGGGAAGCTTTACCTCCCAATCACTGCACCCTGTAGATAATTTAATTTTAATACGATTTTTACAAATGCCGATATAACCTAAAGACAGAGCATCTAAAACCAGGCTGTTTAAAGGTTTAAATTTTAGGCGAGCGCAGCTTGTATCAAAAAATCTGACTTTTAATTTAAAAAATCTAGATGTTAGATTTTAAGATTTTCGTTAATGCCGGTCATGAATCAATTTTTACACTGACGACCGGCAATTAACTTGATAACGATTAGGCATCCTTAAAATTAGGACGCTTCTCTATTTTTTTGCAGCGAGCCGGCGGCGCAATTTGCCTTTGTAAACATTGACAAATCGCTGAAAATCTTCTAATTGCAGTGAGACTTCAGCCGGCAAGCCGGTTAAACCTTCTGTTTCACGCAAATATTTCCGCCGAAAGAAACTCATCGGGTCTGAATACACTTTGGATGTTGCCAGGGTTGGCTTTGGCCCACACCAGTGAATTGCTGTCGCCGTTTCATCTGCCGGCACCGGCCCAGAGTTTGTCATTGGAAAGCGCTTTCTAATTTCCTGCTGATCAAAATCTGGAACAAGCAGTTGCAAATCTTCTTGTCCCACCTTAATTCTGCCTTGTTGAACGGCACGGAAAATCATGAAATTTAAAAAGCCCATTTCTCCATACTTAAAAACTTCAGGATGCTTTTCTGTGAAATCTAAAATTTCCACATATTCATCCAATGTGAAAATATCCCGTGTCGCAAAGAAAACCCCCGTACAGTAATAATTATCTCGATACTTTTGCCAATCAAAATCGGGAAAGTGTTGCTCAATTCCTTGAATGTCAAAGAAGAATTTAGTAACGTTTTTGTCAGTATACGAGTAACAGGGTTGGTCAATAATCATGTCATAGTCCTTAAAATTCGCGTATTTAAGGACATTTCCCCAAACCATCGTATCTGCATCCAGCATCATAAAATGCTTCCAGGGGCTTTCCCAAAACCCGATCATTTTGGTTTTACCCCAGCCAAAGCTTCTCTCCCTGAGAACTTTGTGGGTAACATTAAGGCGATTGACGACTTTAACCCCATACGCCTTTTCCATAGAATCGACTGGAAAGGTTCCGTCAATCAGCAAAGCAAGGGGAACATCACCCAGGAAATGCCTGATGCTGGCACAGCAACCCTTGGCAAATAAGTAATCTGAGGCACAACAAGCTACGATAATGCCAAAATCTTCCATAATCGCTCACTACATCCTTGCTGGGTGATCGGTCATTAAGAGCTTTTGATGAGGACGCCTTTGAGCCACTTCCCACAATCAACTGCTTTACATTTAATTAAGCTAGCGTCTGAGTTAAATCTTGCCAACGATAGATTTACAGACGGCAACTTAACTAAATGCTAGCTGATCAGGCAGCGATTTTAAACGCAGCAGTGGCTGCTTGCCGGCTAGGAAAACCCAGGAGTTTGACTCAATCATAAATTTAGCAACTTCTGGCTATTTTGACATGGCTTGCCGCTTGATGTCCGGCGCAATTATTGGTGACGCTGCTGGTGCCACTGCCATGCGTGGCTCAAAATATCACTCAAGTTTGAGTATTCAGGACACCAACCAAGAATTTTTCTGGCTTTATCGCTACTGCCAACGAGAGCCGGTGGATCACCGGCACGGCGATCACACTTAACAGCTTTAATCTCTTTTCCGGTAATAGCCTTGGCTGTTTCAATCACTTCTGTAACTGAAAAACCTTTGCCATTACCTAAGTTAAATACGTCACTCTTGCCACCCTCTAACAAATACTGTAAGCCCAAAACATGAGCTGATGCTAAATCACTGACGTGTATATAGTCGCGAATGCAAGTACCATCTGGAGTGGGATAATCAGTTCCATAAATTGAGATGGATTCACGCCGGCCTAGTGCGGTTAGCAACACAAGTGGAATGAGGTGAGTTTCTGGGTTATGATCTTCGCCCAGCAATCCGCCCGGATCAGCGCCGGCAGCATTAAAATAGCGGAACCAAACTGATTTGAAGTCATAGGCGACATCAAAATCAGACAGCACTCGCTCAACCATTAATTTACTCGCTCCATAAGGATTGATCGGATTTTGATCGTGATCCTCTGGGATGGGAATTGTGTGCGGTACGCCATAGGTAGCGCAAGTGGAAGAAAAGACAAATTTCTTAACAGACGCTGCTTGCATCGCTTCTAGCAGCGTCAGAGTGCCGGTAAAGTTGTTGCGGTAGTATTTGTCTGGAGCTGTTACGGACTCACCCACATAAGCGTAGGCGGCAAAGTGCATGACTGCTGCAATTTGGTGTGTCGCAAACAGCTGATCCAAAAGGGCACGATCATTCGTATCGCCGGCAATGAGTTCAACTTGCAGTATCTTTTCGACAATTTCCCGATGTCCGTACACCAGGTTATCAAGAACAATCGGATTATAACCGGCACGTTGCAGCGCCAGCACCGCATGAGAACCGATATATCCGGCTCCACCCGTTACCAGAACCGTTTGCTTAACTTGTGACACTGTTAAAACATTCCTATTTATTGGAGCCTAAATTATATCGACTTGTGTGGGGTGCCGGTTATAACTTCCTTTAGTTTTTACCCGCTTTCACAAGGGTTCCTAGTTTTTTGCGAATCTTTTTATTGTAAACATAGAAATTGCGCTGTAAATCCTCTCGTTGCAATGCCATTTCTGCGGTTAATCCCGTTGAACCCCAAGCATCCTTGATAAACTTGCGGCGAAAGAAACTCATCGGTTCTGCATAAGTTTGGGAATTAGACAAAGTTGGTTTGGGTCCACACCAATGAATAACATTGGCATCGTCATTTTGCACAACCGGCCCAGTTTCAGTCATGGGAAAACGCTTTTTCACATCTTCCTGGTCAAAATCTGGAACTAGAAATTGAATGTCTTCTTGTTTCAAGCGCAGTCTGCCTTCATCGGCTGCCCGGAATATCATAAAATTCAAGAATCCCATATCGCCATATTTAAAGACATTTGGGTACTTCTCGATAAAATCGAGGATCTCGACATACTCCTCTAAGCTGAAAATTCCTCTGGTGCCAAATATTACAGCCGGACAAACAAACGGACGCTTCCGCCAGTTAAAGCCTGGGAAATTGGCTTCAAAGACCGGCAAATCAAAGAAATACTCAGTAATTGCTTCTTCAGGATAATCGTAACAAGGCTGATCAATAATCAAGTCGTAATCTTTAAAATTGGCATATTTAAGCACATTCCCCCAAACTGCAACATCTGCATCAAGAACTAAGAAATGCTTCCAGGGACTCTCCCAGAATGCAATCATCCGAGTCGTTCCCCAACCAAAACTTCTCTTTTTTAAAACTTCATGAGTCATGTTCAGGCGATTAATCACCTTAACATCGTATGCCTTTTCTAACTCAGCCACGGAAAATGTCCCATCAACCAACAGACAAATCGGAACATCTCCCAAAAAGTATCGAATGCTAGCACAGACACCCTTGGCAAATAGATAGTCTTGGTCACAACAAATTACGATTACCCCAAAATCTTCCATATCCTATTAATCCTAATTATTGAATGCATAATTAAGAAGCTGCAAGCCGGCTAAAAACGTCTTTTTGAGACTTGCCTTCACCTTTAAATTCAGCATAACCTTAAAAAAGTTGTTTGTCAGGGGAGATCTTACGGATTTTGCTAGGCAACAAGTCTGAAAACATGAGTAAGTAACGCAAAAGCCCAAAAATCAAGGTAAAACTTTTTTTTACGCAACAAATTGCTTCAAAAATGTTAAATATTTTAAATATTTTGATACAAGTTGCGCTTGCCCATGTTTGAGAGTTGGTTTAGAACGAATCTTATAAAGTGTTTGTTAGGCTAAGCATCTGGGTATTCTGTCAAACA
Organism: Microcoleus sp. FACHB-68; assembly: GCF_014695715.1. Classification (NCBI taxonomy): domain Bacteria; kingdom Bacillati; phylum Cyanobacteriota; class Cyanophyceae; order Oscillatoriales; family Microcoleaceae; genus Microcoleus; species Microcoleus sp. FACHB-68. The sequence goes on along the minus strand of NZ_JACJOT010000002.1, from coordinate 30,841 downwards.
GCCGGCTTTCAAAAGACTCCCGCGAAGTCACGATAGACTGAGAGACGGTAACGATTAACAGCCAGAGGCAACTTTTTTTGAGCCAATGAAACACACCACTATCGCAGTCCTGATCACTTGCTTCAACCGCAAGCAGAAAACTTTAGCAAGTCTGGAGGCGCTGTTTAACCAAGTTCTCCCTCCTGAAGTTTCCATAAGCGTATATCTTGTGGATGATGCGAGTACGGATGGTACAGCAGAGGCTGTTCGCCAAGCCTATCCTGCCGTTAAGATTCTTCATGGGGATGGAAATTTGTTTTGGAATGGCGGGATGCGGATGGCGTTTGAGGAGGCGATTAAGGAGGATTATGATTATTACCTCTGGCTCAATGATGACACCCTCCTCGAGCCAGAAGCGGTGAATGTGCTGCTGACAACCTCGCACCGGCTTGCCTCTGAGGGTGATACCGCAGCCGTGATCGCCATCTCTACCCGCGATCCCGAAACCGGCAAGTTTACCTATGGCGGGATGCTGCAAAGTCGTTGGTGGCATCCATTGAACTTAGATCCCCTGCCACCAAGTCAAGAAGCACAGCCTTGTGACACGATATGCGGTAACTGTGTGCTGATTCCGCGTCAGGTGGTAGAAAGGGTGGGAAATCTAGATCCGGCTTTTGTCCATTATGCCGGCGATTGGGACTACGGTTTGCGTGCGAAACAGCAAGGATGTACAGTCTGGATAGCTCCCGGCTATTTAGGAACGTGTTCGCAAAATCCGAAGCCGGCACAAAGAACAGAGGCGCAGCTACGTCAGGAATTAAATAAAGTCGGTCAACCGAAAGGTTTAGCACTTCAAGATGTTATCCTTCAACCGATGGAAGAGTGGAAGGTGCTGACTCAGCGACATTGCGGTTTGTTGTGGCCGGTTTATTGGTTACTCCCATATCGGCGCGTCTTGTGGATTTCTTTATTAGGCCGGCTCAAAGGTCAAAAATAACCCGTAAAAAGGCAAAAAATAGAAAAATTTGCTTGAGCGTTTTGCCTCATTTTACGCTTTCTGCTTGTTGTTTTTAAGGAAACAGTAATGAACGATCTTCGTATCGCTTGGCTTGTCCCAGAAGTTGAACTTGGGGCATATTGGCAGCCGGTTTTAAAAGAGTTTACGAAAGTTTTTAAAAATACCGTTTTTTATACGGGTCGGGTTTGGCCGGGATTCGATCCGACAGCCCCCGGTGCTTCTGCCATTCAGTTAGTGGGCGAAACAAAATTTGTTGAAACGGAGAAAATTGATACAGGTTACAATCGCGGCTTTATCGTTGTATCCCCCAGCATTGTCGGTTATTTACTGAAGTTTAAGCCGCAAGTTGTGTTTCCCCAGGCTTTTTCTTTGTGGACAGTGCTAACAGTGCTATTAAAACCTGTAGGCGGCTGGCGGATTGCAATTATTTATGATGGGAGTTCTCCAAATACAGATTTTCGAGATTCTGGATTCCGAACGGTTGTGCGGCGAAACTTGGCCCGATTTGCGGATGCGTTTGTTGCCAACAGTGAAGCCGGTAAAAAATATTTAATCGAAGTGCTTAAAGTACCAGAACGTAAAATTTTCAAGAGAACGTATTTGGTTCCCGATGCGGAAGCTTTGCTCAAACGCATGGCAACAACTGAGTTGCCAGAACTTAACTTACAGCATCCAACTTTTCTGTATGTGGGACGAATTACCCAGAGAAAAGGGCTGAAAACGCTTTTGGAAGCTTGTTCAATTTTAAAAAGTCAGGGATACCGAAATTATACCTTGCTGATTGTAGGCCGGGGCGATCAGCAAGAGGAACTAGAAGCCTTTATTAAGGAGCGTAATTTTGAAGAACAGGTAAAGTGGATTGGATGGGTTGAATATGGTAAATTGGGAGCATATTTTAGCAAAGCTGATATTTTTGTTTTTCCCACTTATGAGGATGTCTGGGGAATGGTGGTTCCTGAAGCGATGGTTTTTGGCAAACCAATCTTGTGTTCAAATGGAGCCGCTTCCTATGAACTCATTGCTGAAGGAGAAAATGGCTATATTTTTGACCCCCACGATCCTCAACAATTGGCTGAGCAAATGCGCCGGCTGCTAGATAATCCTGATTTAATTGCTTCTATGGGCAAGCGGTCACAGGAGTTAATTGCCAAAACAAATCCACAAGCAGCGGCAGAAGCCTACATAGAAGTGGCATCTTTTATTATGGGCAAGCGCTGATAATTATCAGGCAAAATCTACCTGAAAATATTTATCGGCTAACGGAATAATACGCCGAGATAAATCAGCGCCGGCTTCCTTTAAAACTTTATTAAACTGAGGTGTTTTGCCTATGAAGGTTCTTCTATCTGCCTTCGCCTGCGAACCTGGACTTGGCTCTGAGGAAGGGGTGGGCTGGAATATGGTTTTGCAAGCTGCAAAATACCATGAAGTTTGGGTTTTTACTCGAACATTTTGTCAGCCATTTATTGAAGCGGAATTAGATAAAAATCCGGTTCCAAATTTGCACTTTATCTATTTCGATCCCTTTGGTTGGAGCGAAGATTGGAAAGGCCGGCAGGGGTTACTCCAATTCCATTACTACCTCTGGCAAATTTGGGCTTATTTTGTGGCCCGCAAACTGCATCGTGAGGTGGGTTTTGATTTAGTCCGTCATGTCACTTATGTCAAGCACTGGTCACCAAGCTTCTTGGCGCTGCTGCCGGTGCCCTTTATTTGGGGTCCCGTCGGGGGTGCAGAGTCTGCCCCCAAAACCTTTTGGAACGAATACAGCCGGCGAGGAAAGATTTACGAAACTCTGCGACAAATTGCTCAAGGAGTGGGGGAACGCGATCCGTTTACCGCTTTGACAGCGCGGCGTAGTGCTATGGCGCTAGCAACCACTGAAGAAACGGCGCAGCGATTGCGCTCGATGAAAGCAAAGAACGTTCAGGTGTTCTCTCAGGTGGGTTTGTCTGAGGCAGAAATCAGCAAAATGGCGGAATATGCCGTTGATCTACAAAGTCCGGTACGCTTCATTAGTGTAGGCCGGCTCTTACACTGGAAAGGCGTACAACTCAGCCTCAGAGCCTTTGCCTTAGCTAACTTGGAAGGAGTCGAGTTATGGATTGTCGGGGATGGGCCAGAACGAAGCCGGTTAGAAGCATTAGCCGGCGAGTTGGGAATCGCGGACAAAGTTCAGTTTTGGGGCGCTTTACCGCGCAACCAAACACTGCAAAAGATGGGGGAATGTCACGCCCTGCTTCACCCTAGTTTGCATGAATCTGGAGGGTTTGTCTGCGCGGAAATGATGGCGCTAGGCCGTCCTGTGATCTGCTTGGATCTGGGAGGGCCGGCCACTCAGGTGACAGATGAAACCGGCATTAAAGTGCCGGCTGTCGATCCGGAAAAGGCTGTTAAAGGTCTTGCTGAGGCGATATCTCGTTTAGCCGGCGATCAGGCGCTGCGAGAACGCATGGGACAGGCGGGGCAAAAACGGCTGAAAGAGGTGTTTGATTGGGATGTCAAGGGTGAATTTTTTGCCCGACTTTGTGAAAACGTTCTTGCCCAAAATCAAACCCTGCGTGGGGGCAAATAATGTTGAGGTTTTTTAACCACAGATGATCGCGCGGCGTCCCCTTAGGCACATACAGATAAATCTCGGATGCTATCTGTGTTTATCTGTGGACGCTGGTGGAACTTGAATGACAAGCGCAGCACATTCGGGTTTCACCAGCGGAATCTGTGGTTAAAAAATCAAAAATCCCCCACCTAACGAAAGAATAAATCACCCTAATTTATTCTTTTTCCTTAACGTTTGAACAAAAACAAACGTCAACCGTAGCGCATTTCTTGAACCGGCGGAGTGCCCTCAAGACTTTCAAAATTCCGCAATTTAAGTGCCTGTAAAGTAAACAGCCAAATATACAGGGGGTTTAAGAACATATATCGCTTCCAAAGACGCTTAGGTTCTTGTAGTAGCCGATAAAACCATTCCAGCCCTATTTGGGCGAGAAACTCTGGTGCTTTAGACAAAGTGCCGGCATGGAAATCAAACGCTGCGCCTACAGCCATGAGTGGCATCGAAAGTTCATCGGCATATTCATAAGCCCATACTTCTTGCCGAGGGCATCCTAACCCAACAAAAGTAATGGCTGCCCCACTCTGGCGAATCTCCTGAACAATCTCCTTTTTCTCTTCACTAGAAACTTGCCGGAAACGAGAAGGCTGAGAGCCGGCAATGATCAGGTTAGGAAAATGGGTGCACAGATTGCGTGATAAATCTTCCAGCACAGAAGGTTTGCTGCCATACAAATAAATCGGCAGTCCTTCTTTTGCTGCGTGTTCACAAACTAACAGCATTGTTGTCGGGCCACACACCCGATCAGGCAGGGCAGTCTTGTACAGTAAATTTAATGCCCATCGCACCGGCTGTCCATCTGGCAAAATCATATCCAAATGATTGAGCCGGTAGCGATGAATTTCATCAAGCACCCCAGTCATCACCCCGTGAACAGCTAAAGCTGAAACGGCCATTCTTTTGCGTTCATGGGCCGCTGTAATGATTGTCTTAACAGCAGCTTCGTAATCTAAAGCGTTGACCCAAACGCCAAGGATATTTTTTCTTCCTCGATCTATCATTAGAACACCTCTGGTGGCCAAAGTTCACAGTTAACTTGGTAGATGTCCTGCCTGATCTGCTAAAAATGTGACGGTCAGCACACTGAGCCTCATTTTGCACAACAGGTGCTTGACTTGCATCTATCCTGGAAAAGAATTTAACTGGCACAATTTGTAGTCATCAGACAGACTCTTGCGGCCAGCGTTCCTTGTTGAACTCGTAGATTTCTTGTAATATCTGACGAACGTTATATTGCATTTTCCAGTTAGGATAGTGCTTACTAAACTTACTATTATCGCTGATCCACCAAATGTGATCGCCAATACGATTATTGTCAGCATAGTTCCAATTTAGCTTCCGACCGGCAATCTCCTCACACATTTGAATGCCTTCCAACATTGAGCAGTTGCTGTACCGACCGCCGCCGGTATTGTAAACTTCTGCAACGCGAGGGGCTTTGAAAAACTCATAGAATGCCCGGATCAAGTCGGCGCTATGAATATTGTCGCGGACTTGTTTGCCTTTATAGCCATTAACTGTATAAGGCTTACCTGTAACTGTACACTTCATCAAGTAAGCGAGAAACCCGTGTAATTGCGTACCGGAATGCTTGGGTCCGGTGAGGCAACCGCCGCGAAAACAAGCTGTTTTCATTTGAAAGTAGCGTCCGTATTCCTGTACTAAAACGTCAGCCGCTACCTTCGATGCACCAAACAAACTGTGCAGTGTATGGTCAATTGACATATCTTCGCGGATACCAGGTTCATAGGTGTGGCCTGGTTCGATTTCCCAGCGATATTCTTTTTCAACCAAAGGTAAGCGATTAGGTGTATCGCCATAAACTTTGTTGGTTGAGGTAAAGATAAAAACCGCGTCTGGTGCGTGAAGGCGAGTGGCTTCCAGCAGATGCAGCGTGCCATTTGCGTTCACGGTAAAATCGGTTAATGGCTCACGCGCTGCCCAGTCATGGGAAGGTTGGGCTGCTGTATGAATGACTAAAGCTATCTCTGAACCGTATTCTTTAAATAGCTTGGTAATTGCTTCAAAATCCCGAATATCTATTTCTACATGGCGATAGTGGGAACCTAAAGACTCCTCCAGCCGCTGCCGGTTCCAACTTGTAGAGGCATCGTCACCAAAGAAGACACGACGCATATTATTGTCAATTCCAACCACGTCTAAGCCTTGTTTGGCAAAGAAGGCAGATGCTTCAGAACCAATTAGGCCGGCAGAGCCGGTGATAATAGCAATGCTCACAGTTCACTTCCCGAAAAAATAAAGGTTTTGAGTTTAAATATATCCTCAGTCTTACGCTTGTGGCGCAAGTTGCTTCGCCCAGTGTTGGGCGAGATTGAAGATGCACTCCTGCCAGCCTTTGAAATTTGGGCAAACACAGGGTGGCTACTTATTTTACCCAGTTTTAACCGGCTTGTATCTTACCTTGTCTAAGCGATGCACAATTGAGTTTTTCCGAATACCGGCTGCTCAACCCAGTTGTAGCATTGTTCGCGGTTTCTAAGGGACAACCAAATTTAAAGCCGGCAGACTGAGCAGACAAGTTGAAGGAAAAAGCGCTCAGGTTGCGAGTTATGTTTTCTATAGTTTATACGACTGACTCCACTTCCTATTGCGTATTTCAATAAAGCAGCAAGGGGACAAAATGGCTCATTCGTGTAGATTTGTGTGCCGGCATAAAATTGCGGTTTAAAAGAGCGGGCTTTGATAGAGGGTTTGTCGTCAAGTTAATCGGCAAGCCAAATGCGCTCGTAAAGTTTTGTGAGGGAAAATGATTCTTACCGGCCTCAATTCGATGGGTCAATTCTCACTAGCAGCCGGCGTAGACAGCACACACTGCTTTTTGTGGCCAGATTCGGCGTCACGATTCCAGGCAAAACAGAGCCGGCAATGGCTTTTCAGGAACTCGTTTAAGGATTCGCACTTGAGGTATCGCTTTGGTAAAAGCAGCCGGAAGCAGATGCTCAAAGAAAAAATTTGCTTGAGGTAAATAGGTGACAACCGGCTCTGAGATATGGGGTTGACGCACACGTAGAGAGCCAATCACTAAAAACAAAAGCAAACCTGCTAAAGAATCGCCGGCTGTTAGGTTCTGATGCGGTGGCACAGCCGATTTTAGCAAGTCAGGATCGCTGTTCTCGCCTCTATATTCATCAGCAGTTTGCCTTGTGCATCTACACTAAAGTCTTTCCCTGGAGTCAATCCTTTGCCAATTAACCGCTTATAAGCCGCGACAGAGGTGATTCTTTGGACTTCGAGCATCACATCCGCAGGAATGATATTTTCGATTGCCCAGAAAACTGAGTCTGTGTCGTACCAAAAAACCAATCGCTCAACACTTAGGATTGTTAACCCAGCAACCTCTTCCAGCGTCAACTGGGTTCTCAGGTAGTTAATCAAGTCTTTCCCTAACTGGCTATTGCGGGTTCTCAAGGTCAAAACCATTTTTGCCGTTTCTCGTTCTAGGTCTAACTGGTTCATATATAGCTGTTGGGTTTTATTACTGGGGTGGGATTGCAATTTTGCTAAGTATACCCAAAGGAAGAGATAAATACACCCTAAGGAAGAGGTAAAATCTTTACGTTTTTTTAATAAATCTGCTTCGGCTCGGCTCCTTTAGCCTGGAAATGCTCTCTCCAAGCAGATTGACAGCTTTTTGATCAGAATTGTGCCGGCAGTTGTTGGCTCTGCCTAAAGATAGATATGTTAAAACTCCTTGACAAGTTGCCCCATATCGGCGCGGCGGTAGGGAGTGAGCGCCAAGAAAAGTCAGGCCGGCAAAAACAAAAGCCCCCTTCCGGGGGCTTTTTGGGTTTGAGTTGAGTTAAGCGCAATGGCGGAAAATATTTAGCCTTTGTTTTTAATCATCATGACTTCTACAATTTGCAGCGCTGTGTCACCAGGAATATCTAAAGCTTGATGAAGTTGATTCAAAAAGTTCTCTTCTTCTTTAGTGACAACGCCATCGGCTAAGATCAAATCTGTCGCAACGGCAAAAGCAGTGGGCCGCATTTCGTGGGGGAGTGATTCGAGGGCCGCATCAAACAGCGCACTGGCACCTTGACGCTTGAGAATACTGAGGAGTTTATCAAACATTCTCCGCATTACATCGTCTGAGTAACTCCTGAAGAGTTTCATGCGAGACAGTGTAAAAGAAATCCCGTGCGATTCTTCATCAGACAGGTAACCGTCTGAGGCGATGGCAGCCAAGGTGAGAGCAGCAAAAGCTTCAGCTGGACTAAGCATATCTTGGCTTTTGCTTTGCGTGCCAAATACTTTGTCAAATAAGCCCACCGTAATTTTCTCCTTACTTCAGAGCTGATCCTTCTGTTAGGTCTGCTTTGAGGCATCCTGCCAATCAATAGATTGAGCGGGGCGTAGCTTGCCAGCAAAGCTTTCGCTAACAGCGAGACAATTTTGTTCTCTAATGCTAACTAAATTACCCGTGATGGAATCGCTTAAGTTAACAAAAATTGGCAATGGTTGGTCGCTCTAGTTCAGTGGCAACTGAGTGAAGTGCCCGTGCAGTATGCGCCTAAACTTCCTCGTCGTCCTCAATCGGTTCGTCGTCAATCAAGTCGTCTATAATTTCCTGTGCGATCTCTTCAGGAAGCCCCAATGCTTCTGCAAGCTCGTCTAAGAAGGTATCTTCCGACTCATCATCAGATTCCTCGGATAAAATGATTTCAACCGCTACCTCAAAAGAAATTTCTATCAGATCATCGGAGAGGGCATCAACTGCTGTATTAAAAAGAACGCCAATGCCTTCTTGATTGAGGATGCCGGTGATTTTATCAAACATTTTTTGGAACTCTTCGACGGTATACTCCTCGAAGATATCCAAACTGTTAATAATCTCGGTTAATACTTGATTTTCCTCATCCGAGGGGTGCCCGTCTGCAAAAATGGTAACCACAGCGATCGCAGCTACAGCTTCTTCCGGGCTAAGGGTTTTTTCGCTCGCGCCCTCAGCGCCAAACACATGATCGTACTTACCCACTGTCTTTTCCTCCTGAGATTTATGACTGCAAGTGTGCTTCTAGAGTGCGCCTGAGTTACTTTTTGGTAGCCACCGGCACACGGCTTTGATTTTCGGCTTTTAGCTCAATCTAGCGTGATAGAACACGCGCACTTGATTTATATCAGCAAGGGGTGGCAACTGTATATAACTGTGGAAACAAATTTTGACAAAGCGGAAGAAAAGCTTAAATTCCTTAATTAGTGAGAGACATAAGGTCAGGTTGAGCGCAAAGAAACAGCAAAATCCTTGCAGCCGGCAAACAACCTCTGTAAAAAAATACAACCCTATTGTTGGGTTCGTTTTTTTCAATTCCAGGCCGGTTAAGCGAGGTTAGGGATGGGCGCTTAACTTTTCTGTAACAAACATCGCTCAACGGTTGCTACAACCGATTTCGCCAATGCGTCCAGATCGTAACCGCCTTCTAAGCCAAAAACAATCCGGCGTGTCAGCGTCAGGCAATAGTCTGTAAATAGCCCAAAATCTTCGGGTTGCAAATTGATACCGGCCAAGGGATCAGCAGCATTGGCATCGTAGCCGGCACTAACAATCAGCAAATCTGGCTGAAAGTTTTGTAAAAACGGCATCACTTCGCTTTCAAATGCCTGCCGGTACTGTGCAACCGCGCTTCCCGGAAACATCGGAATATTTAGTACATTGTCGTGCCCTCCCCGTTCGTTTCCATAGCCTGTACCGGGATAGCAGGGCGACTGGTGCAAAGAACAGTAGGCAATTTTAGGATTGTTCTCCACAATGTCTTGAGTGCCGTTGCCGTGATGCACGTCCCAGTCGAGGATGGCCACCCGTTCAATGGCCGATTGTTCTAGGGCATAGTGAGCGGCGATCGCGGCATTTGAAAAGAGGCAAAAACCCATGCCGCGTGAGCTGAGGGCGTGGTGTCCTGGGGGACGGGCCAGTACAAAAGCCGGTGTGCCGGTGGACAGAACGCGATCAACGCCATCTAGCCACGCACTCACCGCCAACAACGCCACATCATAACTTTGGGGGGAAACCGGCGTGTCGGGATCAACGTGGCCACCGCCCCTGGTCGCTAGGTGCTGGATTTCTTGGATATAAGATTGAGGGTGAATTTGTTCAATTTGAGGAATCACCGGCCTCGCTTTCACTGGCGTTGGCTGTTGCCAATCGAGCCGATCTGCCCAAGGAGAGGCTTTCAGCGCTTCTACAATCGCACTCAAACGCTCTGGACGTTCTGGGTGGAGCCGGCCTGTCTGGTGCAGCAGGAAATCTTCTGAGTAGATGATGGGAAACATGGCGATTTGAAATAAAAAGGATGGGGTAGAAGCTGGGATTTGAGGATTTTGCAGTCTGTTACGGGCAAAATTGCCGATCTTAAGGCTGCGGAAAGCGCTTTTAAAGTTTAGTTATTAGTTTAGTTTTTAATTCGTTTGTCCTGCTGTGTGGGGGCGGCGTGGGGAAAAAGCCGCAGAAAACCAGCTCAGGATTCAGGACTTGAGATGAGTCAATGACAGGTAGCATAGAAAGCATACAAATTTTGTATATTTTGTTTCAATAACGAGCGGTAGGAAACAAGCTGTGCTACCAGAAAAGCCCCAAACACCTGATAAAACTCAACGCCGGCCATTACTTCAGCTTTTTGGCGTTGCTAGGCGCAACCCGCTGATGATTTCACGCTGGGTTTTACGCTGGGCCATTGTTGGTACGATTTGCGGTCTGTTCGCAGGGTTGTACTGGAATGTTTTGGAGTTCATGATACACGCCTTGGATCGGTTTAATGGCCCAACGCTGATGTTTGTCATGCCTGTTGCGGGTTTGCTGATCGGGGTTGTGATTCATTTTCTCGGCAATCCCGGTGAAATTGCCGTGATTGTTGATAATATCCATTTTCGCGGTGGGCGTTTGGATGCTCGAAAAAATCCTGCGATGATTTTGGCGTCTCTGCTGAGTATTTCTGCGGGGGGAAGTGCCGGCCCAGAAGCCCCTCTGGTACAGGTAACAGGTTCGTTTGGTACTTGGGTTGCGGATCGCTTGAACTTGGAAGGGGAAAACCTCAGATCAATGAGTTTGGCGGCAATGGCTGCCGGTTTTACGGCGCTATTTGGTGCACCTTTGGGTGGGGCGATGTTTGCTTTGGAGATTTTGCACCACGAGTATGTTTTGGAGTATTACGAGGCGCTACTACCGGCAATTATTTCCAGTTGCGCGAGTTATTTGGTGTTTGCCGGTATTACCCGCTTAGGAATTGCACCCACTTGGCATTTCCCGTCTTACCATTTGGATAAGATTGACGATTTTGCGCTGGCGATTTTGTATGGGGCAATCGGTGCTGTGGCGGGATGGATTTTTATCGCCATTTTTCGAGGGTGTGACCGGCTTTTTGCCCGAATTCCAGGGCCGATTTATGTCCGCACAACCTTTGCCGGTTTGGCATTGGGCGGACTCGCTGCCATTTTACCGTTAACTCGTTATTTTGGTCACGATGAATTGGATGCCGTTGTTAGCACTAACTTTCCTGCTTTTTTCCTGTTAGTTTTAGCTTTGGCAAAAATGGCGGCAATTAGCGTCACGGTTACAGGTGGCTGGCGTGGCGGGTTTATTATTCCGCTGTTTTTCACAGGTGCGTGTATCGGCAAAGCTGTCAGCAGTTTCATTCCGGGTTTAAATCCTGCTTTGGCGATGATTTGTACAATGGCAGCACTGAATGCAGCAGTAACGCGAACGCCGATTAGTACAACTTTGCTGCTTGCAAAACTGACTAATCTCAGTCCTTTTACACCGATTCTTTTTGCTAGTTTGATGGGCTTCTTTTTAGCCCCCAAAGCTCCTTTAATTACCTCTCAACTCAAGTCTCAGCCGGAAGCGTTAGCTGATTGATAGTTCTGATTTTGAGGGTTTAATTTGCTATTCATTCTTGTACGCCCTAGCAGTTAAACTTGCTGATGATTCTGGTTAATTGAAATTCTGGGGTGGGGAAACAAGGAAGCTGAAACCTTGACACAGAAAGGATGAGAGCTGGGTAACCCAAAAAAATATGGGTCTGCTATAGCGCCGATTTTATCAGATCAGTGCAGTAGTCCAAAGCGCGATTCATTCTGTCGGTTTGTTGCGGCGACATATAAATTAAAGTTCCTTCCAAAAAAATCTGATTTTTTTGAGCCGGCGTTTCTTGCGATAAAACGGTAGAAATTCCAAAATCTATTAATTTTACTGCTAACCTTTCTGGATTAATAACGATATTGGAAGGATTAATATCTTTGTGAATTATATATTTTTGATAAACTTGGCCTAAAATTTCAACAATTTTAATTGCAATTTGCAAAAACTCTTTTAAATCAAAGCCTTTTTTTAAAATTATTTTTTTAAAGACTTTGCCCTAAAAATTCTAAAACTAAAGCAACCGTATTTCGATATTTTTGCCACCCATAAGCTTTTACAATACCTTCTAAATTTAAAATTTGGATAGTTTCATATTCTTGCTTATAACGGGCGACCTGTTCCGGAGTGGGAAACTCTTCTTTCAGAACCTTAAGAATAACGGGTAAATTATCTTGAGAGCGCAATGTCCGATACACAATAGACTTGTCACTTTCATGTACTTGATCCAGGATTTGGTAATCGCAAAGCGTTAGCATAATAGAGCTTTGAAGGGGTTTTTACTTGTCTGAGCAGACTCGACACTGCCGAGTCTTTACTCACGAAACTCTGTATTAGCTCAGAACTCTTAAGTTAGTCGTCTCAATGTTAAAAACATTAATAAAAATAACTTTTAATTAAAATTAATTCAAGTGTTGATAAAAAACAAACAATTGTTTGCAGAATTAAATATATTTTCAAGAAAAATAGCCTAGATATACTTTGAAAATAACTTTTTACTCTTTTGTTATTTCTGAAAGAAAGTCGATTGATTTGCTTAATAATAAATCAAATTTTTCAATTTAAATAAAGTTTATTATTTTATTAACATCTAGCAGCGCAAAAAGACAGTGCTGAGGGCTGCCAAACGAGCGGTTAAAGACCAAAATGTGTTAAAATCTTAACAAGATTTGGCATTTATTAAGAAACCACACTAGGGTTTTAATATTTTTTTGCCGATTTGCGCCTGAAATCTTACATTTTTGGAGTTTCTCACTGTTATGACCTACTCCCAGGAGCGGATTATCCCCACGGATTTACGCAACGAGATGCAACAGTCTTACCTGGAATACGCGATGAGCGTAATTGTGGGGCGGGCGCTCCCAGATGCCAGGGATGGACTCAAGCCGGTACACCGGCGCATCCTCTACGCGATGCATGAGTTGGGCCTTGCTCCGGATCGGCCTTTCCGCAAATGCGCCCGTGTGGTGGGGGAAGTGCTGGGTAAATACCATCCCCACGGCGATACAGCCGTCTATGACGCCTTGGTGCGGATGGCACAAGACTTCTCCATGCGTTCGCCCCTGATCAACGGCCACGGCAACTTTGGCTCGATTGACAACGACCCACCGGCAGCAATGCGGTATACCGAGTGCCGGCTGCAATCGCTGACCTCGGAGGCGATGCTGCGCGATATTGACTCAGATACCGTCGATTATGGGGATAACTTCGACGGTTCCCAGCAAGAACCCCTGGTGATGCCGGCACGCATCCCCCAACTGCTGCTCAACGGTTCCTCTGGCATCGCGGTGGGCATGGCCACCAACATCCCACCACACAATCTGGGAGAACTCATTGATGGCTTGGTCGCCCTGATTCACAACCCAGAGTTGACCGATGTCCAGCTCATGCAGTACATTCCTGGCCCGGACTTTCCCACCGGCGGCCAAATTTTAGGCGTCACCGGCATCCGCGAAGCCTACACCACTGGGCGCGGTTCCATTACCATGCGCGGTGTTGCCAGCATAGAAACCATTGAACACCGGGGCCGGCCAGACCGCGAAGCAATCATCATCACCGAACTGCCCTACCAAACCAATAAGGCAGCGATGATTGAGAAAATTGCCGACATGGTGAACGAAAAGCGGTTGGAAGGCATTGCCGATATCCGCGATGAAAGCGACCGCGACGGAATGCGAGTCGTCATCGAACTCAAGCGCGACGCCTATCCGCGAGTTGTCCTCAACAACCTCTACAAACAAACGCCCCTGCAAGCTAATTTTGGGGCAAATATGCTGGCGCTGGTCAATGCAGAACCACAACTGCTCACCATCAGGCAGTTCCTCAATGTTTTCTTGGATTTCCGTGTTGAAACCATTACCAGACGGACGCAGTACGAACTGCGAAAAGCCGAAGAACGCGATCATTTGCTGCAAGGGTTACTCATTGCTCTAGACAATTTAGATGCAATTATTCACCTAATTCGTAGTGCAGCAGATACCGCCACTGCCAAGCAGGAATTAATGGATACCTATGGGCTTTCTGAAGCCCAAGCAGACGCCATTTTGCAGATGCAACTGCGCCGGTTGACTGCATTAGAAGCTCAGAAAATTATGCAAGAACACGATGAGTTGCAAACACTCATCGCCGATTTGCAGGATATTCTGGCAAGGCGCGAACGCATTTTAGAAATCATCGAAACCGAAGCGACAGACATCAAAACAAAGTTTGCCACACCGCGACGGACCCTGATCGAACACGCAGATGGGGAAATCGATGACACTGACTTAATCGCCAATGAAAAAGCCTTAATTCTGCTAACAGAACAAGGTTACATTAAGCGAATGCCGGTGAACTCTTTTGAAGCGCAAAGTCGGGGCACTCGTGGTAAAGCCGCGAACCGGATGAAAGAGGATGATGGGGTTGAGCATTTCTTAACTTGTTGCGACCATGATAGCGTTTTGTTCTTTAGCGCTCGCGGCGTCGTTTATTGCCTGAAAGCTTATCAAATTCCCACCGGCTCCCGCACGGCGCGAGGCACTGCCATCGTGCAAATGCTGCCAATTCCACGAGATGAAAAAATCACCTCAATCGTGCCGGTGAGCGAATTCAGTGACGATGAATATCTAATCATGCTCACCAAAGGCGGCTACATCAAAAAAACCGCCTTGTCTGCCTTCAGCAACATTCGAGCCAATGGCTTAATTGCCATTTCTCTTGAAGAAGCCGATCAGTTGCGCTGGGTGCGACGCGCACGCGCAGAAGATAGCATCATCATTGGATCGCGGCAGGGAATGGCAATTCATTTCAAAGCCACCGCCGACCAGTTGCGTCCCCTCGGTCGTGCTACGCGGGGTGTAAAATCCATGAACCTCCGCAAAGGTGATGAACTGATCAGCATGGATATCCTGCCGGCAGCGATCGTTGCCACCCTTGCTCAAACAGAGGTGGATGAATCAGAAATCGAAGAGGAGGAACTAGAACTCCAAATCGATGAATCTGAAAACGGCGCTCAAGATTTAGCACTCAGTAGCGATGAGTCTGAAAACGGCGCTCAAGATTCAGCACTCACCACATCTGCCGGTCCGTGGGTATTGGTGGTAACCACCGGCGGCTATGGCAAGCGAGTGCCGGTTGGTCAATTCCGGCTACAAAATCGTGCCGGTAAGGGAATTATCGTCACGAAATTTAAGTCTCGGCGTACGAATGATCAACTCGCTGCCTTGCGAATTGTCCATGAGGGTGATGAACTCATGATCGTGACAAGTCGAGGCATTATCATTCGCCAATCTGCGGATGCAATTTCCCCTCAATCCCGGAGTGCAACGGGTGTGCGGGTGCAACGCTTGGATGAAGATGATGCCATTGCCGCAGTCGCTTTAGTTCCCCCCTCTAATGGCGAGACGGAGGAGCAAGAAGAGGCGGAATAAAAATTATAATTTTGGATTTTAGATGGGGTATTTGCTCATCTAAAATCCAAAGTTAATCTGGGCGATTTATAAAAGATCGCGGGTTTCCTTAAAATATTCCACTCCTACCCCAACCGCTTGACGCGTCCCAACCCCATTAATCAGGACTGCCGGCTGATCGTTAAATTTTAAAGCTTGTTGAGTTTGACGCTGAGGGTCTGGCACAGGCCGGTTGGGTAATACCAATCGCACAGCTTTTTGCAATTGATCATCACTCAAAGGCAGCTTGGTTTTGACGGTTAAAATTTGATCAAAATCAGGGGGTGCTGTGATTAAATGAGCTAAATATTGCTCTTTGCTATTGCCAAATAATAGGTATTCTGTAAGTTTCGGCACTTGGCTGTTAGGGGAAAGCCGGCGAAAGTACACAACCCTTTTAACTTTGGCATTCACATTACTAGCAATCAGTTGACGAGTAGCATTGCGCTCATATTGACCTCGATGGATATTACCTTTAAAAGATTGAATTTTTCCCGATTCTAAATCAGGCATTGAAAACTCTTGTGTCGGCTCAAAGGTAAATTCATTCTGATTCAGGTCTTTTTTCTGCTCGATCAAGTATTTTGCTTGAGGATCGCCGGCTCCTTCAAACGTGACTTCCAACAAAGCTTGGTAGTTGTGACAAGAACCATTAAACAAAGGCATATGGGAGAGATAAACCGCATTTTCACCCACAATCCGCATTCCATGCGTCATACAGGGTGATGTCTGAGCAGAGGCCGGGTTTACAAATATGAAGGTGGCGGTTAGGATCACCATCAATAAGCTAAAGAGCTTTTTCCATCGAGAAAAAAGCCAATTGATCAACTGGACTGGAGGCTTGGCTATGTTGGAACTAATGGAATAATGAATCATATTTTATTTTTGGTAAAATTATCTCAAGTTATTTCTAGGTTTCTTCGGAAGTATCCGGAACCTTTTTCAATTTAAAATTATAAAAAAAAACTAATTTTAATCATTATAAGCACTGCTAACTATAATTCATGACATTGGGGAGTGACTGTAGCTTGAAAATACTCACAATTCGCAGCCTCAAACTCAACAAAACCAATCATCATATCCCAACCCCTGTGCTCATCCTGATGAGTGGGATTCTGATGGGACTGACACCCGCGCCGGTTGGTGCTTGGTTCCTAGGGTGGGTTGCCTTAGCGCCCCTTTGGTTGCTGGTGGTGCAAGAAAGTAAACAGTTAAAAGAGAAAAAAGAAAAGAAATTTTTACCCTTGACTGCTTTGTTATGGGGAATTGGTTATCACGGGGTCGCTCTTTTTTGGATCACCGGCGTTCACCCCATGACTTGGATGGGAGTGCCTTGGCTGGCAAGTTTGGCGATTGCGTTTTTCTGTTGGGTATTTATCACGCTTTGGGGAGCGGCATTAGTTGCAATTTGGGCAACTTGTTTCTTTTGGATCAATCGAAAGTTTAAAGTTTCAACATTAGTTCGAGTGTTAACCGGCACCGCTTTATGGTGCATTTTAGAAACGATCTGGAGCGCCGGCTCCCTATGGTGGAGTTCCCTATCTTACACCCAAAGTCCTAACAATCTCGCTATTTTGCACCTGGCTCAACTTGCCGGTCCCTCTGCTGTAACAGCCGCCCTTGTTGCCGTCAATGGCTTAATTGCTGAAGCTTGGATTAAAGCCAAAAATCATCCAGTAAAAGGCATTAAAGCAAATATTTTAGTTTATTTATTGCCAGTTAGCCTTTGCTTATTCCTGCATCTTTTAGGATTTTCCCTCTACAGCCGGCCACTGGCACAACCCCCAGCAGATGCCTTAAAAGTTGGCATTATTCAAGGCAATATTCCCAATACGATTAAACTTTACCAAGAAGGATGGCTTCGTGCAATTGAAGGTTATACCACCGGCTATCGAATGTTAGCCGATCAAGGAGTAGACGCTATTCTTACACCAGAAACCGCTTTGCCGGTGAAATGGTTAGAATCGAATGGGATTCGAGATGAACTTTATCAGGCAATTCTCGATAAAAATGTTTTGGCTTGGGTGGGCGCATTTGGTGAAACAGGAAACAGCTTTACCAATAGTTTATTTACCGTTACAGGGGCAGGAGAAACCTTCAGCCGCTACGACAAAATTAAGTTAGTTCCCTTGGGGGAATTCATTCCTTTTGGAGAGGTTTTAGGACGTTTAATTGACCGGCTTTCACCGTTAGACGCTCATCTAGCTGCCGGGTTACCTACTCAAGTATTTGATACGCCTTTTGGCCGTGCAATTGTGGGGATTTGCTATGAATCGGCTTTTTCGTATCATTTCCAGCGTCAGGCAGCTTTAGGCGGGCAGTTTATCCTCACAGCCTCTAATAACGCCCACTACAGCCCATCAATGCCGGCACAGCACCACGCCCAAGATGTAATGCGGGCAATTGAAACGGATCGGTGGGCAGTGAGAGCCACCAATACCGGCTATTCTGGCATTGTCGATCCCCACGGCAAAACTGTATGGATATCGGGAATTAATACTTACGAGATTCATGCAGCTACGATTTACCGCCGGCACACTCAGACGCTTTATGTGCGATGGGGAGATTGGCTAACACCGGCACTGTTTGGACTCGTTGCAATGGCCTGTTTTTTTGACTTTCGCACCCGGATGAGTGTCGGTTCTTAACTTTGGTAAAAATCAGCCGGTGTAAAAATATTCCTCATCTCCAGTCCTCTTGCTAAAGGTAATTTTAGCCAGCTTGAAAGAACCCGCTTGCGGTGTGAATTTTTCATCAATGGCACCTCACAGTCGTTTAGCGTGGCTCACCAAAAAATCCGGCAGCTAGCAATAAAGCCGGCTAAAGCTGAAGATGCTAGACGTTTAAGGGTTTCAGCAAATTTTGACTCGTCAAATGCAAAAGGATAAGTTTAAATGGGAAAAGATAGGGAATACTCAATAGTAACGGCGACTTAAGCGGCTCACAAGTGCGGTGAAGCTAAAAAATAACAGTCATGGTCAAATTTTCTCGATTCGGGGTAGCACAGATTTTTTTAGCAGCCGCACTAGCGGTGATCGGTGTAGGTTGTAATGACGGCGAGCCTTCAAGCAGCTCAAATACCAATACGGCGCAAAGCACACCGGCACCGGCTGCGAGTGCAACACCGGCAAGTCCAAAGCCGGCAGCAAAGCCAGCACAGAAGCCGGTGAATCCACCCGTTAATGATGGCGCTGCTCGAAGATCCTATGAAGAGGCACTTGACAAAGGTTACAGTGCCGCTAGCATCAGTCAAACCGCCCAATCTCCAGAAGATTGGCAACTGGTAGAAAGCCAGTGGCAAGAGGCTATCAAGCTCTTAAAAACAGTGCCGGCTTCTAGCACTCAAAATAAACTAGCAAAAAGCAAAATAGCTGAGTATCAGAAAAATCTGGCCTCCGCTAAACAGCAAGCAGCTCGCGCCACAACCCGTTCTAAAACTGAATTAGCGGGGATTGAAGTCCCGCTCATCCCTTCCACGTCAGATGCGGCTTCTCGCAGTAGCTCCAGCTATGGCTCATCCGGGAAGGGTGGCAGCCGTCCTGGGGTTTTTCTGGCTCCGATCAAACGTCGTGCCGGCGGGACGGCAGTGATAGAAGTTACCTTTAATGGCTGGCAAACTTTCGACATGATCGTTGATACGGGAGCTAGTGGCACAGTAATTACGTCAAAGATGGCTAGTGTCTTGGGAGTTTTTCCAGAAGGCTCGATGATAGCAGACACTCCCAGCGCCAAATCGGTGACATTTCCCATTGGCAGAGTCGATAGCCTGGAAGTTGGGGGTGCCCTTGTTAATAACGTGCCGGTTGCAATTGCATCACAGCTTGACATTGGACTGCTGGGGCAAGACTTCTTTGGGGGTTACGACGTCACCTTTAGAGAAGATGTGGTGGAATTTCACAGCCGGTGACGGCGGCGAACAGTGATTAAAAATTAAAAATCTCCCTTTTTAATTTTTAGTTTCTTACTTTTCAATCATTTACTTAGCTTCTATAAGGAGTCAGATTTGCTATGGAAAAAATTAAATTCGGATTGATTTCTCTGGCTGGATTGGCGCTTTTCCAAACTGCCGGCATTGCCCAGGAATATGAGGGATGTTTTCTGCGGGATCGAACCGGCAATCTTATTAAATTGACGGATATGTGTCCGAATAGCTCGCAAGAGGTGGTTCCAACAACTTTAGGAGCCTTTCAAGTCCCGATTAAACGCCGTGCTTCTGGCATTCCAGTGATAGATGTCGTCTTTAATGGAAATCAGACATTCGAGATGATGTTGGATACAGGAGCGAGTGGGACGGTCATCACGCCAAAAATGGCACAAGCGCTAGGCGTGAAACAGGAAGGAACCGCACGAGTCGAGACTCCCAACGCTAAGGACGTTGAGTTTGCAATTGGGCGTGTGGCTTCTATTAAAGCCGGCAATGCGATGATTAATAATGTTGCAGTCGCGATTTCACCTACCCTAGACATTGGATTGCTCGGCCAGGATTTCTTTAGCAACTATGATGTGACCATTAAAAAAGAAATCATTGAATTTAACCCACAAACAGAAACGGCAACACCTGGGCCGGCCAAATAATATCTGGCCTAAACTTACCCAGTTGCATTGAGCATTGTAGGGGTGCTAGCACAGCCAACGCCCCTACTTTATTTTTCTCTGGTTAGCGGTTTAAATCTTTTCCTGCCGGCTTCACGCTTCCGTTTTTAAGAATGTCACAAGCTGCTCTAGCTTTGACCAACCGGCACCGCTATGCAAAATATCTTTAGCCAGTGAAAGACCGGCTGCGTGGTCTTCAAGCGGGATGACACCGGCAACTTGGAGGGCTAAAGCAGCATTTAAAGCCACTGCATCTTGTTGCGCCGGCGTTCCCTTGCCTTGCAGAACATTTTGCAGGATCTGGGCATTTTCTTGAACATCCCCCCCTCGCAGTTGATCCGTCGATGCCGGTGTTAAACCCAACTGTTGCGGGTTTAAAGTTGCCACCCGTACCTTGCCGGCTGAAAGAATCGCCAAATCTGTGATATCAGCTAAGCCGGCTTCATCAAGTTTCTCGCGTCCGTGCAAGACAATTGCGGCTTGAGTGCCCAACTGTCCTAAAGCTTGGGCGATTGTTGCCACCAACTGAGAATCAAACACTCCAATTACTTGGCCGGTGGGGCGCAAAGGATTGACCAGCGGCCCTAACAAATTAAACACCGTCCGCACGCCCAATGTGCGCCGCATGGGTGCCACAGCTTTCAGCGCTGGGTGCCAGCCAGGAGCAAACAGAAACGTAATCCCGACTTCATGGAGTGCGGCATACACCTTCTCACCGGCAGCGCTCAAATTCATTCCCAGCGCTTCTAGTACGTCAGCGGAACCCACGCGACTAGAGGCTGAGCGATTACCATGTTTGGCGACCGGCACCCCGGCTGCTGCTGCCACAAAGGCAACTGCTGTGGAAATATTAAAGGTTGAGGCTCCATCTCCGCCGGTGCCACAGGTATCAATAACCGTGTTCAGTTGGGAATTTCCACTTCTGGATGAGGGGTTAGCGTTAGTCGCGTCTTGCCTGAGTGGAGAAGATTGAGATTGCAATACCTGAGCCATGCCAGCTAGCTCGTCAGCTGAGATGCCTTTGCCTTGCATTGCCGCTAAAATTGCCCCCGATAGCACCGGCGGGATTTCTTCATTGAGCCATCCCAGCATGAGTCCAGCAGCTTGGTAGCGGGTGAGGGACTGGCGATCTAGTAGCTGTTGCAGCAAAGTTGGCCAACTAAGGGCTTCGCTGGGGGCGTCTGTTGCTGCCGGTGAAGCAGAATCAATCATAAAATTTACGCTTTAAGACGGAAGTCACAAATAGCTAGTTTTTTCCAGCTTATAACTTTATGTACTTTCTCTGGCAATCAGTTATTGGGTTTAAGAGAAACTTAAGGCTTTAGGGTTGGGTTGGGAATTCACAACGCACAACTGAAAACTCCTGTGTTCGGGCTTGCGCCGGCAACTTTGGCAGATCGGGTGCGAGTAAATTGTCGGGAGTGAAGCGGTATTACAGGCATCTACAGCCGGCAAAGCAGATTTTCTGCCGGCAAGCGCGGTTATACTTGCCTCGATTGGCTCATTAAGGAGTTAAAACAGAATAGTTAGCAGCAAACTTGTTAAGCAGAGGTTAATTTTTAGGTATTAGTGCGAACGTTACAAGCGTATCGCAGGGATAAGTACAGCTTTGCGTTTACCGACTTCATCAGGCTAGGGTCAATCAGAGATGGCCGATAAAAGCAAAAATTCAGGTGCATCCAGACGAAATAGTATTGCCTTTGGCTATCTGGGAATTGCCGGGACTTTCCTGCTGGCCATTCAATTACTGTTCGGGGCATACCAGATTAATCGGGGATTTAATCAGCAGGTGGCTGATTTAGAATCCAAAGTAGCCGGTCAAGGCAGATTCCTGAGTGTCGTTAGCCAAGATGCGCTTTCGAGTTCGGACTTCCTCACCCTGGAGTTGCTGATGCAACAAATCTCTCAGGATGGCGATATCATTTACGGCGTGGTTCTGAACTCTGAGGAACTTCCCATCACGCACTTCTTAAAGCGGGACAGCCCCACGATTGCCCAATCTATCGCAACGATTCAGACAGAGGGCGATATCCTCACTGCGATTAATCAAGCGCGTCAAGAACCGCTGATTCGAGAAGTTAGCATCCCGATTGTTTCCCAAAATCTACCGCTGGGACAGATCCGCTTGGGTTATTCAGTCGCCCATGTTCAAAAGCGCCTTTACAAATCGGCAATTGTGACTGTAATCGATTCAATTTTGGTCAGCATTGGCGTGGCGATGCTGACGGTTGTCTTATTTAACCGGCAGATTCGTAAACCGCTGCAAGACTTGGCAAATTTAGCGCAAGCACTCGCTGCCGGTGAGTTGCATCAACGGGCGGAAGGCAGTTCCAAAGACGAAGTTGGCCAACTCAAGGCGGCTTTTAACAGCATGGCGACTCAATTACAACAAACGCTTTTAAGCCTGGAACAGCGTGTTATTGAACATCAGCATATGCAAGAGGCGCTGCAACAAAGTTATAACCTTTTGCAAGTTGTGATTGAAGGAACGACCGATGCAATTTATGTGAAAAATCTTGAGGGTCGCTATGTGTTGATTAATTCAGCCGGTGCGAGTGTTTTGGGAAAACCCAGGGAAGAAATTCTGGGTAAAGATGACACTGAATTGCTATCGCCGGAAACCGCCCGTCAAATTATGGCGACCGACCGCAAAATTATGCTCAGGGGCGAAAGTCAAATTGTGGAGGAAGTTGTCACCGTGATGGGCGATTGGCAGCGAGGAATTAGGGCTGATAAAATGCCCACTCCCCGAATTTACTTAACGACCAAAGATGTTTATCACGATCCTCAAGGCACTGTGATCGGTTTGATTTGCGTGGCACGGGATATTACGGATCGCAAACAATCTGAAGAAGCTTTGCAGCTATCGGAAGCACAAATGAGAGAGCAAGCGTTGCAATTAGAAAAAGCTCTGCAAGAAGTGCGACGCACCCAAGCTCAGTTAATTCAGAGCGAAAAAATGTCTTCTTTGGGGCAATTGGTTGCCGGTGTGGCTCATGAAATTAACAATCCGGTTAATTTTATTTACGGTAACTTAGAATACACTGAAGCTTATATTGAAGAGTTAAAGAAGCTGTTACATCTCTATCAAAAACACTATCCTCATCCACCTGTGGAAATTCAGGAAGAGATAGAAAGGATTGATTGGGAGTTTATGGAAGAAGACCTTCCTAAAATTTTGGGTTCTATGAAAAAAGGTGCTGAGCGGATTCGCCAGTTGGTTTTATCCCTGCGGAATTTTTCTCGCCTGGATGAAGCCGATGCCAAATCTGTTGATCTGCACCAAGGAATTGACAGCACGCTGGTTATTTTGAATAATCGGCTTAAAGACAACGTTGAAGTGATTAAGAACTACGGGAACTTGCCACCTGTACAGTGTTATCCTGCCCCGCTTAATCAAGTTTTTATGAATGTTATTAATAATGCAATTGATGCCTTAGAAAGTCAGGATTCTTCTCGAAAAATAATGATTTACACGGAGCTTGTTAAAAATAAAACAATGAACCAAAGAATTGAAGATAAGCTAGCAGTTATCAAATCTGAATGTTCAGTTTTAATTCGGATTGTCGATAATGGGCCGGGAATTGATCCAGGAATTAAAGACAAAATATTTGACCCGTTTTTTACGACCAAGCCGGTGGGGCAAGGCACAGGTTTAGGACTTTCAATTTGCCATCAAATTATTGACAAGCATGGGGGTGAAATTTCAGTGAATTCCCAAGTGGGTGAGGGGACGGAATTTGTCATCACTTTGCCACTTCAACAAAAACGAACAACTTCCGTTTCGTTGTGAGTGAGGGCCAGCAAATTGTGATGACAAATTCCCTCAACAGTTAAGCTAGAAGCATCAGGTAAGGCTCACCTAAATAGGTCTTTTATAGCTTGTGCGATTTTAAACTCACAATTCACAAAAACAGTGGTTGCATCTATGCCATGTTTTGAGGAGATCAATAACCGGCTGAAATTAGCGTTGCAAGCCAACCACACTGCTATCTGGGAGTGGAATCTCCCCAGCTACAGTCTGGCTTGGTCTGAAAATCTTGAACCTTTGTTTGGGCTGCCGGCGGGGACGCGGCTAAGCAGTTACGAAGCGGTTCTGGAAAAAGTTCATCCGGAGGATCAAAGCGTATTGAGCAAATTGTTTACCCCCGCCGGCATCGCTTGTGAGGATTTTTACATTGAATTTCGCATCATCTGGCCAGATGGGAGCGTTCGCTGGATAGCCGGCACAGGAAAGGTGTTTAAAGACGAGGACGGCAAGCCGGCACAGATGATGGGGATGTGTGTGGATATTACCCAAAAAAAGCAGGCTGAAGCTGCGTTGCAGGAAGAGCAAAACTTGCTGGCTGCGGTTTTGGATACCACCGATGCTTTGGTTGTGGTGCTCGACCGGCAGGGACGGATTGTTCACTGCAACCGAGCCGGTTTTGCAACCATCGGCTACAGTTTAGCTGAGGTGCGAGGCCAATTTTTTTGGCAGATATTCCTCACTCCTGAAGCGTTGCCAAATGGGTTGGAATGTTCAAATTTTGAGCGTCAATTTCCGAAGCAGCATGATAGCGAATGCATGACGCGAGACGGGACACGCCGGCTCATTACTTGGTCACATCGTAGCCTTCAAGATGCGAATAATTCCTTCAAGTACCGGATCGCCACCGGCATTGATATCACTGAAAGCGCTAAAGTTGAGGCCGCATCCACTGGGGAAATCGGATTTTTAAGTAACCGTGATCGGGAATTTCGGGCCACCTTTGAACAAGCCGGTATCGGTATTGCTCATCTGGCACTTGATGGCCGGTTTGTGCGAGTCAACCAGCGCTTTTGTGACATTTTAAACTACACTGCGGAAGAATTTGAGTCACTGCGGGTTCAGGATATTACGCATCCCGAAGATTTGGATGCGGATTGTGTTGATATTTCCCAGTTATTGCAGAAGCAAATATTTAGTTACTGCATCGAAAAACGTTACCGCCACAAAGAAGGCTTTTATGTTTGGGGAAATTTAACGGTTTCCCTGGTGCGTGATGCTTCGGGATCGCCTCAGTATGCGATTAGTATCCTTGAAGATATTACCGAGCGCAAACAAGGTGAAGAAACGATCCGCAAAAGAGAAATTGAGATGCAATCGATGGTTTCTTTACTTGCAGAAGCTCAAAAAGTGGCTCACGTCGGTTGGTGGGAATTTGATGTGGGAACCCAAGCTGTAAATTGGTCAGATGAACTATTCCGAATTGTTGGTTTAGAACCAAGCCAACCTCCTCCCAACTTTTCCGAATATTTGCGAATGGTTCATCCTGACGATATAAAAGTTGTAACCAAAGCTGTTAAGCAGGTGGTTAATGAAGCACAATCTTATGAATTCGACCAGCGAATTGTGCGCCCTGACGGCGAAGTGAGATATTTGGCTGCAAAAGGGCAACCGATTTTTGATAATGAGGGCAATGTTATTAAGCTGCTGGGAACTGTTTTAGATATTAC
The DNA here is from genome assembly GCF_014695715.1 of Microcoleus sp. FACHB-68. Taxonomy (NCBI): domain Bacteria; kingdom Bacillati; phylum Cyanobacteriota; class Cyanophyceae; order Oscillatoriales; family Microcoleaceae; genus Microcoleus; species Microcoleus sp. FACHB-68. The sequence goes on along the minus strand of NZ_JACJOT010000002.1, from coordinate 5,360 downwards.
TGAACGCAAGCTAGCTGAGGAAACGTTGCGGGAATCTGAAGGGGAGCTTGTCCGAAAAGCGACTGAGTTAGAACAAACTTTGAACGCGCTACAGTTAACCCAAGCTCAGCTAATTCAAACGGAAAAAATGTCTAGTTTGGGGCAGTTAGTGGCTGGTGTTGCACACGAAATTAATAACCCGATCAATTTTATTTATGGAAATCTTACTTTTGCCATTCAATACAGTCAAGATTTGCTGGGCTTAATCCAACTCTACCAGCAGGGCTACCACACAGAAAAACCAGAGGGCAAGAAAGATGCCGTTCACGAGTATATCGAAGCGATTGATTTAGATTACTTGAAGGAAGACTTGCCGCGACTGCTGCGTTCGATGCAACTAGGGGCTGAGCGCATTCGCAGTATTGTGCTGAGCTTGCGAAATTTTTCGCGGCTTGATGAATCTCAGATGAAGGTTGTCGATATTCACGAGGGAATTGAGAGTACGTTGCTGATTTTGCAACATCGCCTGAAAGAAAAATCGGGGCGTTATATGATTCAAATTATCAAGGAGTTTGGCGATTTACCTGCAGTTGAGTGCTATCCGGCACTGCTCAATCAGGTATTTATGAATCTTATAGGCAATGCAATTGATGCGTTAGAATCTTTGGTTGGGGTTCCTCTGCCGGCTGAATCTGAAAGAGAAGGTTTAATGAATGAAAAATTGACAAAAGTGATTAAGATTCGCACTGAATATAATCCTGAACCTTCTCGATTGAATTTAGAGGTTTTTCAGAATTCAAAGTTTGAAATAAAAAATCATGTGGTCATTCACATTGCCGATAATGGCCCTGGAATTTCTTCAAGAATTCAAACCAAGATATTCGATCCATTTTTTACGACGAAGCCGGTGGGAAAAGGTACGGGGTTAGGGCTTTCAATTTGCTATCAAATCATGGAAAAGCATGGGGGTCAGATTTGGGTGAAGTCTCAACCGGCACAGGGAACGGAGTTTGTGCTAATTCTGCCGGTTCAGCAAGTGCCTGTGTCGTAAACTGCTATAAGCAAACAAAGTCTATTTAAAGTGAGAAAGCTGCTATCCAAAAATTCTTATTTAAAAGAGATAGCTTAAATCAGAAAATTTAAGCGGGTAAACGAATATAAAATGTGGTTCCTTGGCCGGATTTAGATTCAAAATAAATCTGACCGCCATGCGCTTCGACAACCGATTTGGCAATTGCTGCTCCCAAGCCGGTGCCACCCCGTTTTCCGCTGGTAACAAACGGTTCAAACACCCGACCTCGAATTGCTTCAGGAATTCCAGGGCCATTATCGCTAATTGTAATTTCCACCCATTCTTGAACAGAGCGAGCCACGAATTCGATGCGACCGCCACTTCCGTTAAAAGATTCTACAGCGTTAGTGACTAAATTTTGAAAAACACGCATGAGCTTATTTTCATCAGCGCTAATAACGATATCTGCCGATTGAAAGATAAACATAACTTTTTCAGATTCAAAATAACAGCGATTTAGCTTTTGAAAATATTGAATCAGTTCAAGGAATTTGATGGGTTGTTTGTTAATTGCTGGGGTTCCGCGTCCAAATTCTAAAACTTCATCGGTCATTTCTAGCATTCGGGTGAGCTGCGTTTGGATAATCTCGCACCACTCCTGAGTATCTTCATCTGCGTGAATTTCTTTTAACATTGAACTAGCCAGATGAATGCCGGTGAATGGACCCTTAAAATCATGAATAATGGTATTGACCATTTCTCCAATTAAAGCCATTTTTTCTTTGTGAACAACTTGATTCACGTATCGATCAGTTGTAGAGCGTAAATGTTGAATCAGATGACGAAACACGTCGAGGACAACACTGCCATTTGTCTTGAGTAAAATTTCCATCAGCCGATCACGCGGAATTTTTGCTAAGGTTGTACAGCCGCTCGTTGAAGCTCTGGCACTGCGTGGTTGTCCGTCTAATACTCCAAACTCGCCAAAAAAGTCGTTTGCGCCGGCAATGGCAACGGTTTGATATTTATTCGTATTGGTGCGCTTACTAAACGCCACTTGACCGTCTAAAATTAGGTAAATCGAGTCTGAGGTTTCGCCTTCTTCAAAAATAACTTTTTGATCGGAAAAACTCTCCACAATTGCTAGCTGGCAAAGTTCTGCTGCTTGCGCCGGCTCAAAATAGGCGATAAACCGATGCGATTTCAGATCCATGCGAGAGTACCTGCATCGTTAGTCGAGGAAGCTGCTTGATCTATCTTCCCTCAAGTTCACCGATGTGGTAATTCTAACCGGCTTTTCTCTGTGGAATAACTTGGCACTGTGAGGCGATGGGATTATACAATTGGAACTTTACAAGGCAACTTGCAGGCACAAAAACAAAGCCGCAACGAATGTTTTGTTTAGCTTGAATGTTTCCCCAACGCCATTACCGCATTCTGACCGCCAAATCCAAAACTAAAACAAAGTATATTATTTATCTCACTCTGACGCGCCACACTCACGAAATCTAAATCACAGGCCGGCGCTTTCAAACCCACACAGGGCGGTAAAATTTGATACTGCAACGCCATCAGCGCGAAAGCCGCACCGATTGCACCGGATGCGCCTAATGTGTGACCTGTTGCGCCCTTCGTGGAACTCACCGGCACACCTTGAGGAAACAACCGCTCGATCAAATTCGCTTCAAACTCGTCATTGAGTTCGGTGCCGGTGCCGTGAGCGTGGATGTAATTAATCTCAGATGAGGAAATGCCACTGTGTTTGTAACATTGCTTAACAGATGCGATTGCACTGGCTCCACCTATTTCTGGGGAATTTGCATAACAAGCATCATTTGTCAAGCCAAAACCCAGCACTTGCCCGTAAACCCTTGCAGAGCGCTCTTGAGCGAGCTGGGCAGACTCCAGCACAAACACTGCCGCGCCTTCTCCGAGCACCAAACCTTCGCGATGCCGATCAAAGGGATAGCAACCCGTTTTTGCTAAAGCTCCCATTCTGTCAAATCCTGCCAGCGTCAGCGGTGTCACCGGCGCTTCCACCCCGCCGACCACTACCTGCCGGCACTGCCCTGTTTGAATCAGCTCAAACCCTTGGGCCAGCGCCCACAAGCCGGTGGCACAGGCGGCCATTGGTGCCAAAACCGGCCCGCTTGAGCCAATTTGACGCGCCGTATTGATAGCTGCCATGTGAGGAAGGGTTTCCAGCCAGGAAGGAGGCAATTTAACGGGGCTTTCCCTCTGTTGGATGGCTTCCCTGGCTTGCTGTTCCCACTGGCTTTGATAAGCACGGCTTGAGCCAATCACCACGCCACACTCGGCTGCCGGCAGGATTAAACCGGCATCTTGCACTGCTTCTGCCACAACCTGCTGGGTTAAAGCAGACAAATCGGTAAGCGTTGGGCCAATCAGTGCCAAGGGGCGGGGTGGCTGTTCTGGAAACGGTTGATGTTGCTTAATGGCTGACTTCCCGGCAAGCAACCGCTGCCAACTGGCTTCGAGTGTCCCTAACGCTGAAACCAACCCAATGCCGGTGACAACAACTTCCACGACTTAATTCTGAAATGCACAGATTTTAGATTTTAAATTGAGTGCAATCTAAAATCTAAAATCTTTGATCATTGATTTCCTAACTTCAAGTTATCCAATCCCTGGGTTACTTTGGCAGATTCAATGCGATCTCCCGCCTGAATTTTGTCAACCACATCCATACCTTGGGTAACTGAACCAAATACGGCATAATTGCCATCTAAAAACGGGAGATCCGCTAACGTAAAGTAGAACTGCGAGGAAGCTGAATCTGGGGGGGCTGAACGCGCCATCGCCACAGCACCACGTTTATGCTGTAACTCAGGTTGAGCACGCACGTTTGCAGCTTCCAGCGTCTTACTATAGACGGGAGCGCCTGACCCTTTGGGCTTAATTTCAAGGGGAATATAGCGGGGACGAGAGGTTGCGGGGTCAACAAAACCGCCGGTTCCTAAAGCTTCTACCGGCACTTTGGGGTCTTTACCTTGAGGATCGCCGCCCTGAACCACAAAGGGTTCCGGTTCGCGCACGACTCGATGGAACACAAGACCGTTATACACGCCGCGCTGCACGAGATCAACGAAGTTGCCGGCGGTGATGGGGGCATTGGTGCCATCGACTTCAATCGTAATCGCAGAACCGTTGACGACCATCACCACGGTTGCTTTACCGTCTAGTCGGGGTAAATTGCTGGGTTGTGGGTTGTTGGCTTGATTGCCTACCGGCGACGTTTGAGCGTCTGAAGCATTTGGGGAAGTTTGGGAAGCAGAGTTTTGATCAGCACATCCTCCAATCAGCAGTGCTCCCACAAGCAAAATTGAGACTAACCAGTGGCGAATTTTAATCTGCATTTTGAATTATCTAGACAATTGGTGCGCCGGCCTGATCATAACGCTGAGACTGCGCCACCTGGGAAATGGTTTTTGCCGGCAAAGATGGGGCCGACGTGCCGGCATGGGGCCGCTGAGGCTTGATTTTAAAGGAATTTTGCTACGCTCCTAGCGCTTATCATAAACCTTCTAGCGGCACGCCCAGAAATCGAGCCAGTTCAGCTCCTTGATTTTCCAACTCAGCCAAGGCCAGCGGTTGGCCCACGCGCGTGAGGGGCACATCCCTTCTTCCCTTAAGACGCAAATAAAGGGCGCGACGAGGATTGAGACCTTCTTTAATATCAACGCGAATTGATTGGACTTCTTCTGTAGTGGATTTGAGTTCTATCCGCCGGTTTTTACCGGGAAAGCCCCACCGGAAAATGCTAATCTCACCCGTCTCGCGGTTGAATTCGTTGTAACCACCGCCCACATCCCAAAAGATGCTCAGCCAAAGGTAAAGGCTCAGGAGCAAAGCGGCAGAGCCGTATAAACCCATGACTAGACCTTGGGGGACAAAGATTAACTGGGTGGTATCGGCAAAGGGCAGCAGATTCTGGTGCAGATAGCTAGAAACCCCAGCTAGCAGAAAGCCGGTGCCGCCCACAGACAAGGCCGTTGCCCAAAAGTAGTTGCTGAGCCGGCGAGAACCGATAATCTCCTTGCGGAGGATGCGATCATTTTTAGAAATTGTTTGTCCAGTCATCGAACTACTACCATGCTTGCTTAATTCAAATTCACCAGCCTACAGGAAATCCCTACTCATTGAGGGCGGACTTTGCGAATATTGATAAATTTCATATATAGTTATGTTAACTTACTTAGAAACCTCGCAGTTTTAATACAAGAGGGTTTAAACGAAATGACCATAGCAGTCGGACGCGCCCCAGCAGAAAGAGGATGGTTTGACGTCCTTGATGACTGGCTCAAGCGTGATCGCTTCGTATTCATCGGCTGGTCGGGCCTATTGTTGT